>NZ_JNUP01000001.1 GCF_000758165.1 Spirochaeta lutea
GCTTCAAGGGTGGGGGAAGGTTTGTAAAAAGTTACAGGGTTTTGCGCACTATCAAAGATTTAGATTATACGTGCCTTTTCCGTTTAGTAAATTTCCAAGATTTGGCTCCTCGAAGAAGGGGGACAAAGAATCCTGATCATACACGCGCAGAATAATCTCAGCAGTCAGGCGTGATGGAGAAACAATTTCCAGGCGGTTTAGTTTTTTCTTTATTTCTGGGGTTATTTCTACAGTTTCTACAACCACCATTCTGTCTATGAACCCCGCTTCGCTGAGCTCAGCAAGGCGTTCCACCGCTGGCTGTGAAAATACCGGATGCACTACGGCTACATGAACGGAACCAACACCACGATTTCTCAGTTCCTTTACCAAAGCATACAGAGAACCCCCGGTGTCTATCATATCGTCCACAATCCAGATTGTTTTATTTTGAAGGGATGTATCTGATAGAACCTTGATGCTCTCTATTGAGTTAGCACGATTATAATTTCTCTTTTTATGTGCAATGATTAAATCAGCGCCGAACGCTTTTGCGTATTGCCGGGCTAATCCTTCACCCCCAGCATCCACTGAACAAAAGGCCCAATTCTTAACCCCTTGGGCTGAGGAAGACCCCAATAGGTCTGTGGAGGTTCTGGCGATGTACTCCATTAATAACCCTGTTACTGGGACATCATCAATAAGTACCCTGGTGGGATCTACTGCTGTCTTTGATTTATCGCTGTGTAGTTGATAGGTGATTATATGATTGATCCCCAAGCTTGCAAGTGTTTTGTAATGTACCCAGAACCCCACGGAGTTACGCCTCGTAGTCCTGTCCGAACGGGAGCATGTCATATAGGGTTCAATAAGAATTATCCGCTGTGCAGCTGAACGGCGAATGGCATCAACAGCATGGTACAATTCCACCTTCGCCTCGTTGAGGGGAATCCCTGCTGCATTTCGGGCACAACTAGCCAGTAAAAATACCTGTTTCCCACGTAAACTGGTAAGGATTTCCACCTCCATCTCGCCGTCAGCAAAGGTTCGTGTCTGCATTCTACCAGAAACGCCGGTCTGAAAATTACGATCATAATAATCGGGAAAGGTACGTAGTTGTTGGGTCACAGAATTACAGAACCACTGCATAGATCGGGTGGTAACGATGGAGAATCCACAGTTCATACCACTAGAATAGTCCATAAAACTCCGCCTTGACCAGTATCTTTTTAAAACCGTATACTATTTCAACGAAATTTGAATCAGAACTGAATTTTATTTTGGTAATAACAGATAACATCACCGAATAAAAAAAGGAAACGATATGGCTAAAGGAACTCCCAAGGAATTACACAGTCCTAGTAACCAACAAGAAAAAATCAAGGCACTAGAAGCCGCCCGACTCCAGATTGAACAACAATTCGGAAAAGGGTCCCTCATGAAGCTGGGTACAGGGGTAGAACGAATAAATATCGAGTGTATTCCCTCCGGTTCTATCCTTTTAGATGAAGCACTAGGCCTTGGGGGTTACCCCAAAGGCAGGATCATTGAAATATATGGTCCCGAGTCCAGCGGAAAAACAACCTTGGCGCTGCATGCTATTGCGGAAACGCAAAAACGCGGCGGAATAGCCGCATTCATTGATGCGGAGCATGCCCTTGATCCAGTATATGCCCGAAACCTCGGTGTCAATATAGATGAGCTTTGGGTCAGCCAGCCGGATAATGGAGAACAGGCACTAGAGATTGCGGAAAGTCTGGTCCGTTCTGGTGCAGTCGATATGATTGTTGTCGATTCAGTGGCAGCCCTTACCCCCCAAGCAGAGATCCAGGGAGAAATGGGGGACAGCCACGTCGGTCTACAAGCACGCCTAATGAGCCAAGCCTTACGGAAACTGACTGGAACGATCTCAAAATCCGGGGCCTGTCTGGTCTTTATCAACCAGATTAGAATGAAGATAGGGGTTATGTTTGGCAACCCGGAAACAACCACCGGAGGGAACGCCTTAAAGTTTTACGCATCTGTACGGCTTGAAGTCCGCCGGGTAGAAACCATTACCCAAGGTTCAGACAACGCCATCGGGAATACTGTTCGTGTTAAGGTGGTGAAAAACAAGGTTGCTCCTCCCTTTAAAAAGGTAGAGATGGATATCATGTTCGGTAAAGGTGTGTCGTGGTCGGGAAGTCTGCTCGATGCCGCAGTTAAATACGACATGATCAAAAAAAGTGGCTCTTGGTATTCCTTCGGCGAAGAACGGATCGGCCAAGGAAAGGAAAATGCAAAAACCTTTCTTGAGTCTAATCCTGAAATTGCCACAAAATTGGAAAAATCACTACGAGAGCAACTGTTCCCCAATGAAATTCTGGTTGGCAGCGATCCCAAACCGGAAACAGGGAAGGATGAAAAGAAACAAGCTGACCAGAAAACAACAGGGAAGAGTACGAACTCGAAGGAACTCTTTTAATTCGTGAGAGTGGTGATAGGCCTGGGGGGAAATGTAGGGAATGTGCCCAAGACCTTTGAGGAGGCAATTTCACATATACAATATCGGATACTTCGTTATCATCGGGGGTATTTAAAGAAGATCGCCCCCCTGATCTCATCCGATCCAGTCGACTACCTTGAACAACCGCGCTTTCTCAACACGGGGATTTTACTTCAATGGTCCAGTTCATTACACCAATTATTACGCATATGCCAAGAGATTGAAACAGCACTTGGACGTGACCGGGAACATGAGATCATTAAAGGTCCCAGACCCATAGATATCGACATTTTGTACGCTGGCAGAAACCATGTTCTGCGCCATCCCAGGATCACCGTACCTCATCCTAGGCTTCATCAACGGGGATTTGCCCTGATCACCCTTTTAAGCCTATTGCCTAGCGCGGTAGATCCATTGACCGACCGCGCCTATCAAGCATACCTGGAGGAAGTTTCTACCCAGGGTATTTACTATGAGGAATGGGAATACTATAATGCCGCCACCAAGGAGATGCGCGGAGTTCATGGATCAATTACCAATGCCCCTGGAGGAGGGGACTCAAAAACAGACCTTTCGGATCCAGGATTTTGAGGGACCTCTCGACTTATTACTATTTCTAATTAAAAAAAATGAAGTAAATATCTATGATATCCCGATTGCCCAGGTGACAGAACAGTATGTTAGTTACCTAAATGATGACGTAAATAGAGATTTAGATAATTTGACGGATTTCTACCTTATGGCTGCGACCCTGCTCTATATAAAAAGCAGGATGCTCCTTCCAGTCGAGATCGATCTCGATGACGAGCTAGGTGACCCGCGTAAAGATCTTGTAGAACGGCTCATAGAATACCAGCGCTTTAAAAAATTGTCGGATCTTATGATTGAACGAAATGATGATACAGATGTATTAATCGAACGAAGGGGAAGTCAAAGGACTATTCCTTTCGGGGTTGAGGATCCCTGGCAGGATATAGAGGTATGGGATCTACTGAAATCTTTTTCCACTGTTATGGCCGGATTGACCTCTGAAAAAATCATTAATCTGTATGAAGAGGTTTCGGTTAACGAAAAAATCAGTCTAATTTATGAACTTTTAGAGGAACATGAGCATTTCTCATTCCAGGATCTTATCACAAAACAGAATTCAGTTATGGAGTTGGTCTGCGCATTTCTCGCAGTATTAGAAACGGTAAAAATGCGGCAAATCCGCATTCAACAGCATGTTTTCTTCGGTGACATCCGTATAATTCGGCGGGAAGATGCTGCCGATTTTACCATAGATGAGTCCATCGAGGAGGAAGGAGGTTGAAGCTGAAACGAGAAACTGCCCTTATCGAAGCGGTTCTTTTTCTAGAAACAGAGCCCATATCTATTAAATCACTCTCAAAAATAACCGGGCTATCGCCGGATGCTGTGGAAACCGTTGTGGCACAACTATCGGAACTCTACAATGAGGATGAGGTCCATGGGCTTGAGCTAAGTCAATTGGACGATGGCTATCTCTTTATACCGAAGGCATCTCTGTGGAATTCCTTGAAACATCGCTATGGCAGGAAGAACGAAAATAAACTAAGCCGAGCAGCCATGGAGACCCTGTCAATCATAGCGTACTCCCAGCCTATAACAAGAGGTGAAATTGAGAATATTCGAGGCGTAGCATCGGACAGTATGATCAAACTACTTGCAACTAAAGAACTAATAAAAGAGGTCGGTAAAAAAGATGCACCAGGTAGACCGGCCCAATATGGAACAACCAGGCAATTTTTAAAGGTATTTCGCCTTTCTAGTATTGCCGACCTACCCAAACTAGACGAACTGGAAAGCGAAAGATTTAAATTAAATGCAACATAATATTAATGAGGATAGCAACACTATCCGTTTACAGGTATATGTCTCAAAAAGCGGAGCGGCTTCAAGACGAGAAGCTGCAGAGATTATCACGGAAGGAAGAATTACAGTTGACGGGGTTGTTATATCAGAACCCGGTTATCGAATATCCGGTAATGAAGAGATTGCTCTGGATGGTGAAATCCTCCATCAAACCAAAAATCACGCCTATGTGGTTCTCAATAAACCAGTTGGATACATATGCACCAATAAGGATCCCCAGGGCAGGCCAACAGCTGTCGGTCTTGTACAGCCGCAATTCGCCCAGAGATTATTCACCGTAGGGCGCCTTGACTTTCAATCCTCAGGCCTCATCCTCTGTACCAGCGATGGTTCTTTTGCCGATTCTGTTATGCATCCATCAAAGCGTGTAGAAAAAGAGTATCTTGTCGAAACGCAACAGGAGATACCGGCACAAATCCTAACCGAGTGGAAGCGAGGCATCCGGATTGCTGGCGAACGGTACATCTTAAAACGATTCTCCATCCTTAATCCTAGAAGAGTACGCGTGGTTCTTGAAGAAGGGAAAAACCGAGAAATACGGAATGTATTTGCACATTTCCGAATAACGATCCGTAAATTACATCGCATTCGTTTTGGCCAACTAGAACTCGGCGATCTTCCATCTGGAAGCTATAGGGCGATGTCAAAATCTAAAATTATCGAAATGGTTTTCGGTGATGTTAGTCACGATCCCCAACTCACTACCGACAATGGTATGCCAGCAGAAAAGAGCAATAAAAGGAAAACACCGCGTAAACAGGGCTGGGCCAAACCAAAGGGTAGTAAATCTAGAATGCGATCTAACACTAATTCCAAGCGATCCGTCACCAAGTCTAAAAAGCAAAGGAAACACGATGATAATCGCCATTGATGGCCCTGCAGGAAGTGGGAAGAGTACTGTTGCTCGTTATATTGCTGATAAGCTGGGGTTTCTCTATGTGAATTCTGGGCGGGTATACCGTACCGTCACCTTTCTTTGTTTGGAGAAGGATCTAAGTATTTCGGAAGAAGCAATTTTTAAATCCATCCCATGGAATGAAATTAGCATTCACCGTGATTACATAGCGGTCAATCTACAGCAATTATCCGACGAGCTGCATCATCAACGTATCGACAAGTTGGTACCGAGGATAAGTTCTTTTCCGATGATTCGAAAAGCAGTAAACAATATAATTGTAAACACCTCAAAGAATGAAAATGTCGTAGCAGAAGGCCGGGATATGACTACGGTAGTTTTTCCGGATGCGGATATTAAGGTGTATCTCGATGCTTCTATTGAATCTCGGGCGATGCGCAGATTCAACCAAGGAATCTCTGACCAAACCTTCGAGGAGATATATAAAGCTATTGAGGAACGAGACCAAGTTGATCAGAAAAAAGCCGTGGGTGCGCTACGCCGTTCAACGGACGCACTGTATTTAGATACATCCGGCTTGACCATTGAACAAGTTTGTGAGAAAGTAATTAAATCCATCCAAGGACATAAAACACATCAGGAGTTATTATAAATCATGGTAGATAAAGAACAGCAAAGCTCAGCCGAAAAAACAACAAAGCAGGAGTTGCTGCAAGAAGAGTATCTTAAATCCTTGGATGAGCTGGAAGTCGGTCAGCTCGTCGAAGGTACTGTAGTGGCCGTCTCGGACGATCAGGTTTTTGTTGATGTTGGTTACAAATCTGAAGGTAAAATCGCAACCACGGAATTTGATGAAGTTCCTTCGGTTGGTGAAACGGTTCAGGTTGTGCTCGTAACGAAAGAAGGCCGGAACGGCGAGGTGGTTGTTTCAAAACGCAAGGCAGATGAACGGATTGTTTGGAAGGATATAAAACAGGCATTCCAGGATCATCAGCCTATAACCGGAAAGGTTGCTAAGACCGTAAAAGGTGGTTTTGAAATCAATCTTGGGGGAGGAACCAGAGGGTTCAACCCAATTTCAAAGATGGATCTCTTCAGAATTGATGATCCAGACTCCTACGTGGGTATGGATACACAGTTCTACATTGAGCGTTTATACAGCGATAACCGAGTTAACATTATCCTCTCAAGAAGAGCCTGGCTCGAAGAAGAGGTGGATAAAAAAAGGTCGGAATTTTTTGCCTCAGTCCAAGAAGGTGATGTTGTAAAAGGTATCGTGAAGTCTTTCACAAGTTTTGGTGCCTTCGTTGATCTCGGCGGCTTTGATGGTCTATTGCATATTAATGATATGAGCTGGGGCCATGTTGCTCGCCCGAAGGATTTCGTAAAGCGCGGCCAGGAATTAGAATTGAAGGTTGTTCGACTGGATCATGAGAATCAGAAGATAAACCTTTCACTCAAGGATATGCGGGAGATTCCCTGGGATAGCTTCCATGAGCGGTACGAACTCGACCAGGAAGTAACCGGGACGGTTACAAAATTAACCGATTTCGGTGCGTTCATTGAACTTGAGGAAGGAATTGAAGGACTTGCCCATATATCTGAACTCTCTTGGACCAAGCGAATCAACCATCCCAAAGAGGTTTTAAAGATTGGTGACAGTGTCGAAGCCAAGATTCTTGGATTTGACCTAGATGCCCATAAGGTGAGTCTTGGTGTAAAGCAAGTACAGCCCAATCCTTGGGATGAAATCAATGAAACCTATCCTGAAGGAATGCGACTTACACGGGTTGTAAAGAAAATTACCAATAGCGGTGCGTTTGTAGAGCTTGAAGAGGGTATAGACGGATTCTTACATGTTGATGACCTTTCGTGGACAAAAAAATACAAAAACCCCGGTGCCGTTCTTAAGGAAGGCGAAGAAGTCGAGGTTGTTGTCCTTTCTTCGGATCCTGATGCTAAAAACATCCGTCTAGGAATTAAGCAGCTTTCTGATGACCCTTGGGATTCATTAAAGAAAGCTTTCCCGGAAGGTTCTATCATTGATGGGGAAGTTACCAATGTGACCGATTTCGGTGTTTTTGTACGCGTACAGGGTGGAATCGAAGGGTTAATCAACAAGTCTCAATTGGTTGATCCTCGGGTTGAAAGTCCCGAATCCGCTCTTCAGAAGGTAACTATTGGCCAGGAAGTGAAAGCAGTAATTACCGAAATTAACCCTATGCGACAGAAGCTCTCCCTAAGCCTCCGTGAACTGGAAAGGCAGAAGGAACGGAAAGAGATCGAAAAGTACATCCATGATGATGGTGATATTGAAACCACCACCACAATGGCTGACTTCTTCAAGAAAGAAGAAGACTAACTACAGGGGTACATATGTTTAACTCAGCGGAGGATACGAAGAAAATCGAAACCCTCATAGAGTTAAACAGTCTCATTAACTCGGACTATACAGATCTGAATGCATTGCTGACTCGTATCACCGAGTCAGCAATGATTCTTACTGGGGGAGAGGCGTCATCGTTATTGCTATTAAATACCTTTGAACAGAAGCTGTATTTTGAAGTAGCTCTTGGGAGCAAGGGCGATGCTGTCCAAAAGTTTTCTTTAAAAATAGGGGAAGGCATCGCCGGTTGGGTTGCTAAACACAATAAGAGTTTAATTGTAAACGATGTAGAGAAGGATTCCCGGTTTTTCTCCGATATAAGCAAGAGCATAGGGTATAAGACTAGTTCTATACTAGCAGCCCCTATGAGGATAAAAGATGCTTGTATAGGCGTCATTGAGTTGATCAACAAAAAAAATGCGAGGCATTTCACTGAAAACGATCTTCAGTGGCTCGAAATATTTGCAAATCAGGCCGCTTTGGCAATCTCTAATGCCAGAGTGTATCAGAAAACCCAAAACGAAATTGCCGCGCTTCAGGATAGTATTCAAAGCCATGCGGGCTTTCACCCCTTGAAATTTGCAAGCCAAGAATTCGAATCAGTGATGTCTATTGTGAAGCGTGTTGGCGTAACAAATTCCTCTGTTCTAATCCTCGGGGAGAGTGGCGTTGGTAAAGAGCTGATTGCTGAACAAATTCATTTAGCAAGCAAACATGCAAATGGCCCTTTTATTAGAGTGAACTGTGCAGCGTTACCAGAGGGAATGATTGAGAGTGAGTTATTCGGCCACATTAAAGGGTCTTTTACTGATGCAATTAACGATAGGGTGGGGAAATTTGAAACAGCTTCTAATGGTACGATTTTCTTAGACGAAATTGGTGAACTATCGTTAGCAGTACAAGCAAAACTGTTACGTGTTTTAGAGGAAGGGATTTATGAGCCTCTAGGCTCAAATGAACAAAAAAAGGTTCAGGCAAGAATTCTTTTTGCAACCAACAGGGATTTAGCTAAATTGGTTGAAGAAAAGCATTTTCGGCAAGATCTTTATTATCGATTAAATGTAATTCCCATCAATGTACCCCCCTTAAGGAAGAGATTGGCCGATATTCCGGTACTAACCGATTTTTTTCTTCAAAATGCCTGTAGAGAGATGAACAAGCCAGACGGTGGTATTGAAGCCACTGCTATGGAAGCACTTCTTGATTTTCCGTGGCCTGGGAATGTACGAGAACTGAAAAATGTTATCGAACGAGCTGTGGTATTATCTCCGGATGGAGTTATCCGACGGGAGGGACTGCAATTAGGAAACCAACATTTAGATAAAGGATTATATTTTAAAGGTAAGCGGTTAAAAGAGTCAGTTAATGTATTTAAGAAACACTTTATAATTTCATGTCTAGAAGAGAATAGTTGGAACCAAACCATTACGGCGCGACAACTAGGAATACAACGAACATATCTATCCAGACTCATGCGTGAGCTGGAAATTAATCACTAGGAGAATAGTTAATGCCTGTTATTGAAAACTCATCAAAAAGCACACTGCGTGATAAATTCAATGGTTTTTTGGCAAGAAACCGCCGCATAATCATTTGGTTAAGTGTTGTTTTTATCTTAGCAGTAGCTGCCACGATCATCATCACTGAAATTAGTAACAATACCGCCCTGGAACAGGCCGCGGCTCTTGAAAAGTTAGAAGATGAATATGCTGCATTCATGTCTGAAGATGATGATGCAGGCGAAGCGGGCCAGGAAGCCTTAATGGCCGAGATTGACGATGTAAAGAAGAGCTTTCCAAATACTATTGCAGATCAAAGAGCAACCATGATACTCGGTGAGCTCGAACAGAAAAATGGTAATTATGAAGCTGCTTTCGAATATTTCACTCAGGCTTCCACTATTCAAGAAAAAACGTATCTATCGGTACCTATTTTGATCCAGGCGTACAAAACGGCTGAATTATCCGGTAATATCGATATCGCTGTAGAAACACTAGAGTCTCTGTTGGATAAACATGGAAATGAATCTGTTGAGGCCCCGCGAGTCCTGTTTAATCTCGGTCGATTATCTGAACTAAAAAATGACCCGTCTGAAGCAAACACTTATTATGAGCGACTTCTCTTGGAATATCCCTCAAGCAGTTGGACAAACCTAGCCCAGGACCGTATACTTTATTTAACAGCGACAGGGGTCATTATAGACTGATAATAGGCCTATTACCGTTTAAGTAGGCCATAATTTGGATGCTGGAACTATAGATTTTGTAAAACAACAGTTCTGCGATTGGCGTGAGGTTCTTTGAAATTTTGTTTTGAAGAACCTCAATTGTTTAGATCGATGACTCCAGGGAGGTGCTATGAAAAAAAAATCATTATTAACTCGGCTTCTTGATGTTCGTTTTTTTGGTTTTTTCATAGCACTGCTGGTAGCTGCGGTGTTTTTGCTTGCAGCAAACGGGTTGGTTATTTTTAAAGGTCTTGATCAACTGATACTTGATATCCATTTCAGGTTAAGAAATAGTACTCAGGAACGCGTGTTGCAGCAAGGCGCAGTTATGCAGGATCGTTCCCTTTCTATCAGCCCAGATATCATGATTTTGGGTATCGACAATAGAACATTGGAGCGCTTTGGAAGATGGCCGTTTCCCCGCTACAGACACGCCGATTTGCTAAATACCCTTTCTAGAATTAAAGATCAGCAAGAGCGGGAGCGTTCAATACTGTTGGATTTTTTCTTTTTCGAGTATACAGACGATCCAGTTTCCGATGTTCTACTTAGGGATGCCATTAACGAAAATGGAAGAACCTTTTTGGAGACAGTGCTCTCACCCGCACCTCTGACTACCGACAATCCCGCGGAGCTAAATCAACGTTTTGATGAAATCATTGCACGGGGTGAGGTAATCAACTCAATTAATGGTGACAAAGAAAAGTTGCCCGCCTGGCTAGGAATTGAATCACCGATTCTTCCATTAAGCAAGACGAATGCCTCGATCGGCCATGCTAGTTTTGTCAGTGATCTTGACGGTGTGTTCAGGCGGCAACCTTTAATTATTCGATATCGAAAGGAAGTTGAGCAGATCTCTCTCGGTACCCTACAAGAATCCAGGGAAGCGATTCAAGATAGATTACTCGCGGATGATCTGGATATAGGGTTCTACTCCGCCACAGGGTATCCGCACACCTTGCCGGATCCTGACAATAACCAAATTTTGGAAGACATCATCGAGCGCGTTCAAAAAGATGGAATACCAATAGCAAGCGATTCAGATTCCGTACTGGATAATTATACGGTATCGTTATTTAAAGATTACTACGTCCCATCAATTACTTTGAGACTCGCAGCAGATTACCTTAGGGTTCCTCTTTCAGACGTATCAATTGAAATTGGTAATAAAATAATCTTACCTGAACCTAAAATGCGTAATATTGAAAATGGTTCAATCGAACCCTATGCAATAATGATAAAACAACCAGAATACAATGAAACTGGCGAAATTATTGAACCTGGGGAGTTTAAAACCGTGGATATTATCGAAATTCCAATCGATGAACATGGGTATATGGTAATAAACTTCATGGGTCCTAGATCAAGCTCTGATCCTAGCGGCAATCAAACCTTTCCTGTAAGAAGTTTCGGAAGTTATGCTGCTAGAGCCACGGGGCCCTTTTTTGATACCTGGCCTGAATCTTTACGACTCAGAAATAAGATTCTTCTTGCAGGTGCTTTTAGTCCAGGAATGGCTGAAGATGAGAAACTCACACCCCTTGGTGGTATGTATGGTATTGAGGTGCATGCAAATGCACTAAATACTATAATTATGGACAATTTTATTATTGAAATGTCGTACAGTTACTATCTTATCTTCATCCTTGCCTTGGTTATCATTGTAGCCCTTTATTCGAGACGAACCTCTACGATTATTTCGTTTATCATTACTGTTCTCCTTCTTGTAATTCTTTTCTTTGTTACAACGTTTATTTTTGATACCTATTCCTATCTTATACCCTACGCAGTTCCAGCATTGTCAGCCTTCTTCACATTTTTAAGTATTATTGTATATAGAGTAATGACTGAAGAAAAAGATAAGAAACGAATTAGAAATATGTTTGGAAAATACGTCAGTCCTCGGGTTGTGGACCAAATACTTGCGAATCCTCCTGAATTGGGTGGGGTAGATAAAGAATTGACTGTTTTTTTCTCTGACATCCGTGGTTTCACCACTCTATCAGAATCAATGACACCTCAAGAATTGGTAAATCACTTGAATATTTACCTTACAGCCATGACCGATATCATCCTAGAATTCCAAGGTACTCTCGATAAGTATGTGGGCGATGAAATAATGTGCTTTTGGGGTGCTCCGCTTCCCCAGAATGAGCATGCGATTTTGGCATGTAAATGTGCCCTAGCTCAAATAAATAAACTCAATGAATTGAACTCCCAATGGCCAATAGAAAAACAAATACATATCGGTATTGGAATAAACAGCGGTATCATGACAGTTGGAAACATGGGTAGCTTGGGCAGGATGAACTACACCCTGATGGGAGATAATGTTAACCTCGGGGCGCGTCTTGAAGGTACAAATAAAACGTATTTAACAGAGATAATTATATCGGAATATACATATGGTTTGGTCAAGGATAGGGTGGTAGCACGTGAACTCGATAACATCCGTGTTAAAGGAAAAAATAAACCTGTGGTTATTTATGAACTGGTGGATGTCCTTGAATAAAAGAGTTTGCACCTCTTTGGCACATAAAAAAAGTCGGACCGCATTGACTATATATATGGCGTACAGTCGGCTAATCATCCTCGGAATACTGGGTATCCTGTTTTCCTGCGGTCTGCCGACAGTAGGACCTCCTTCACCCGGTAGTCTTGTAGAATTGAATTCCCCAGGAGATAACCACCTTCAATTTACTGCAAAAGTTTTAGTGAACTCCGCACAACTTTTCCTCCTCTTACGGGCTGTGGATCCTGAAGACATTGAAGAACTAAAAGACAAGGTCACAGATTCGATTGTTCCCAACACATTACTCAGCAGTGCATACGGGTTTTATAATTATAATAATGAAAATAATTCCCCTTCAATCAAATTAGAGGACGACCTAGCGGGGAAGGAGCTTAAGTTTGATTTATACCTTTCCGCGGAAGAAACAGTAACAAACGGTGTCCGTATTCGCGTCGTAGAAGACACTGTTTTAAAGATAGATTCTGCACTCGTGTATGAATTAGAACAAGAGATCCCCAGTGATAGCAGATTCATTATCGCGGCCTACCTTCAGGTGCAACAATTTGATTCGAGCAATTCTAAAATACTTTTTAATTTTGATTATCCATTGAAATTCGGTGTAGGGAACTGATATGCTGTTGATTGTTTTCATTATTCTTGGTCCAGTACTCCTCATGACTGGTTCTTTTTCTTATTTGTATGCTCGTTACAGTTCATTTTTGCTGTTGTTAATCATCTCATTTATAGGGGGAATCTTATTTGCCTTTCTTGGTATCAGAGTAAGTGATGGTATCATTGCGGCCCATAAGCAATTTGTATATACCTTGAGTCTCAATACTGGTATAAGTCTATCCTTTATGAATCAACTCTTTCGGCTAATGACCTCAATTCTCGGAGCTGCTATCTTTAATCTTCTTCTAGTGGGCTCGATGAAGTTTAATCGCAATATGTAAATACTTAAACTTGTGTATATATTCTATACGCCCTTTGTTAGATCCTTCCTATCCGTTCGGTGATTTAATTGGTTACTACGTATAATATATATTCTGTCTACTAGAATCTGCTTTCTATGTAGTGCATTGTATCAGCTGTTAGTATCGGTATCGGTTCAAGCCAACATTTAGTATTAATCCAATACCTATCATCGCAGAAAGGAGATTTGATCCCCCGTAACTGATAAATAGTAAGGGAATCCCAGTTACAGGCATTATACCCATGGTCATACCAATATTAATTAAGAAATGCGACAATAACATGGTTAAGATACCCACAGTCAGATATCCGCCGAAGGCATCACGTGCTTGTCGTGCGATTCTAAGTCCTCTGAATAATATTATGCTATATAACAGAAAAACACTGATTCCCCCGATGAACCCCCACTCCTCCGAAAGGATGGAGAAAATAAAATCGGTACTCTGTTCAGGAAGATACTGCAGGTGACTTTGGGGACCATTTAAAAGGCCTTTGCCGTATAATCCTCCGGATCCTATGGCGATTACTGATTGTATAATGTTCCATCCAGAACCTAAACGATCAACGTAGGGGTCAATAAATACTATCAATCGCATTATTTGATACTCTTTTAGGACGAATCGTACTAAAAAGGAAGAAAGATAGGCAGCAAGTAATAAAAAGGCACTGTAAACCAACCAGTAAAAGAGCATTTTCTTTTTCAGTAGAAAATACCCGGTCAGCCCTATTATAATAGTAATAGATATAAATACTATACTACCTATAATAATTTCTTTATTTCTGAATATGTCAACCAATGGTATTCTGCTTTGAACTATTCGATTCTCCCAGCTGGGCAACACACTGAATAGTAATGTGAGAATACTGAAAAGCAATATAAAATTTAGATACCGTAATTTCGCGCCACCAAAATACAGCATGGCTAAAAAGACAGGTAAAAAAACAATTGCAGTCCCCAGATCCGGTTGAAGCAATACTGCACCCATGGCAGCAATCAATAAGAGAATAGGTTTAATTAATCCATTCGCTGACTGTAACTGTCCCTGCCTTCCTTCCATGTGATTCGCTAATATCATTATGAAGGCAATCTTCAAAAATTCTGAAGGCTGTATTCCCAGTTGACCAACACCAACCCACGCTCTTGCACCGTTTATTGTCCTTCCAATTAAAAGAGTAAGTAGAACAAGCAGAAAGAATAAAATAAAAACATAAACAGATAGACTTTTTAGATAATCATACCTGATTAATGTTATCGAAATTAACAGAAATAGACCTATGATTGCCCAAATGATTTGTTTTATAAACTGGTTTGAAAACACCACTCCAGTCGAACTCACACCACTGGAATAGATAAAAAGTATTCCAATTGAAATGAGTCCTACCAAGGCAAGCAAAATAGAAATATCAATATTTAAAAGCAATCGTTTTTTCATACTATAAATACCAAAGAGGTTTAAGATCCTCCACAACCTCTTCATAATTCATTTCATTGAAGTATCCATGGAGTATAATATTTGCAGCTTTCGGCGCCCACCAATCCCATTCATTTTTTGCATCGATCCATACAACCACCACAATCGTCTCATCCGTACTAACACCAACTTCATAGGGTGCATAGGAAACAAACCAGGAATGTTTATTACCTTCATAGCCAGTCTGAGCTGTACCCGTCTTTGCTGCAACCTCGACGGCATCGGTTGTAACAACAACATTGGCAGTCCCGTCAGTAATTACCTTCCGCATGCTTTCTTTGAGTATTCTGATAGTCTCTTGCTGGAAATTCAGATCTTTTATTAGCTCCGGCTCAATATTTTGAACAACCTTAAATGAAACCGGATCCCGAATTTCCCGAACAACATGGGGTCTGTAGACTTTTCCATCATTAATAATTGCACTAACCATATTGGCTAATTGTAGAGGGGTCACGGTTAAATACCCCTGTCCTATGGATAGATTGACTGTGTCTCCCCCGACCCAAGGAGCATCGTAGGTTCGCTCTTTCCAATCCTGAGTGGGTACTAGTCCCCGAACTTCACCAGGAATATCTATACCAGAATTTTGTCCAAATCCTATCTTTCTTGCATAATCGATTATCAAGTTTTCTTTCAGTATTTCATAACCTAAGTGATAAAAATATACATTACAGGACATTGCAATGGCATCATATAAATCCACATGCCCATGTCCACTCGGATCCCAGCAATTGAAACGTCTATCCCCGATATCCAAATGGCCTTCACAAAACACGGTATCATTTGGGTCTATGAGGTTTTCTTCAAGAGCCGTAAGAGCCATCAATAACTTAAAGGTTGAGGCCGGTGGCGCGGCAGCTTGGATTGCTCTATTCAGGAATGGACTCGAAGGATCATTATTCACCTCATTAAAACCATCTCCACCGAGGGGACCGTAAAAAACATTGGGGTCATAACTAGGATGGTTTACCATAGCTAGTATTTCACCGCTAGCAGGCTTCAATACTATCGCCGACCCAATTCGATTTCCAAGTGCTTTTGATGCCAATTCTTGGGTGTTTCTATCAATGGTGAGAATGAGGGTATTTCCAATTGTTGGTGTTTTTTGCAGAATTGTATCCTGCAGACCGGCATCCCTACCGAGAGCATCTACTTGACGTATAGCCAAGCCATCTACACCCCTAAGCACCTTGTCATACGCCCCCTCAACTCCTGTTTTACCGATTAGGGATGATTGATTATAGCCTTGGTTAAATAGCACTTGTAACTCTTCTTGGGTAATATTCCCAATATACCCGAGAACATGGGAGAACAACGACCCATAAGGATAAATCCTCAATGGTTGTTGAGACCAAGAAATTCCTGGATACAATTCTATGCGTTCAGCCAGCCTGGAAATAATGTTATATTCCAAACCAGATAAAATCACCTTTTTTTCATGGGATCGATAGGATCTTGGGACTATTTGTTCTAGGAAAGTGACTGGATAATCGAGCACCTGGGTTAGGTTTTGAATTATGGCACTCCGATTTTCCTCATTTCCTACTAACGCAGGGGTTATTTCCAAATTAAAACTACTTCTATTGGTAGCAATCGGTACATCAGCATTTCTATCGTAAATCTCTCCTCTTTGACTTGATATGATCACTGAGCGATTGGACACCCGACTAGCACGATCCTCGTATATGTAGTTTTCCACAATTTGCATTGAGAATAGTTTGTATGCGTAAATAAGAATTAAGGAGATAATAAGTATAATAAATACATAGTAACGCTTGCTATTAAATTGCTCATTTTTTCCAGAACGCTTCATTTACCGTGTACCACCTGGCCTTCTTGTAATTAGTAGTTCAAGTCTTCCAAGTATGAAAAATAACAGGGGTGCAAACAGGACTGTATAGAGTATTTCCAGTAAATTTGCTATGGCGAATATTTGATCATTAAGATTAAGGTTAAAGATGAATGATAGAAAAATTAGGATTACATTCCACAGAATCATTGAAATGAAGGTGATACCGATTGGCCAGAACAACCAATGAGTAGAGACAAAAGCGTTCCGGAGTCTTCCAACAAGGTATCCAATAAGAGTACAAAGAAGAATAAAGAGACCAAAGGGTAAAACACCGACAAGATCGTAGGTTAACCCTATAAGGGTACCTACGATTTCTCCCAGAAAAGAACCATTGGTAACCGCAAAAAAAACAAGTAGAATTAACGCAGTATTGGGCAATGCACCGCCTAGGAGATTAGCTGCAGAAAAAGCCGTTCCTTGAAAAATTACTAGTAAGGAGCCCATAAGAGCAAAAATTAAGACACGTAGCATAGCTACTCCCTAAACTGATTTGATTCTGCATGTTTTAATACAAACACTGCCTCTAGTGTAGCAAAAGAGACTGAGGGACGTACCGAAAGATGAATAGAAGTTTCCCAGGATTGAGCGTGTATTTCTTCTATGGTCCCTATTTGTATTCCTCGAGGAAAAATAGAATCAAGGCCCGATGTGATGATCATATCACCGACAGACAAAATGTTCCTTGCATCACGATCCACATAATCCATATTCAATGATTTTCTATCGATCCCGGATCCAGATACAAGACCCTCATATCTGGATTTTTGCAGCCTGGCTGCAATAAAGTGATTGTTTGAGGTTATGGGCAATACTCTACTCGTAAATGTGTTTACGTCTACTACCCTTCCAACTAAAGCCTGTTGATCACCGGCAAGGGCAACTACCGGAAGGCCCTCAGCTATCCCGTCGGCTCTTCCTTTATTTATTGTAAAAACCTCAATTGTTGAAGTTGGATTTTTAGCCACAATGAAGGCCGGAACGGTCTCAAAGCTGGACTTCTCCTTAAACTCCAGCATTTCTCGAAGTTGCTGGTTTTCAAATTTTACGTCCTCAAAATCATTCAGTGACTGCTCCAAGTCCTGTAATCTTTCGACAACCGTATCGTATTCTTTTTGAAGACTCGCGAGCTCTGATACTGATGTTAAGGTGTTTTTAAAAAATCGTCCTACGGAGGCTGCTCCGGTTTGCAATCCCCCAGTAAAATCCTCACCCAAGTTCCTGAGCGCCATAGATCCAGAGTCACTACTAATAATTAGTGAGATTGTGGTAATTACCATCACAATTAAAAGATAGAAAGAATCTTTATGCTTTTTTATGGCACTGCTGAGACGTAACATTCGGACTTACACTTACGGGTTCAAACTATCGTAAATCATACGATTTGAATCAATCCCCCTCACCTGCTCAAAATATAAACCTGCGCCGATTGCAACACAGTCTAGTGGTGCTTCTGCACGGAATGCGGGGACTCCTGTCTCATTAGAAATAAGTGTGTCTAATCCCTTTAAGAGGCTGCCGCCCCCTGTCATCACGATTCCTCGTTCTACAATATCGGCAGCAAGTTCCGGCGGTGTTTGACCTAAGGTTTTTTTAATCTCTTCAATAATTGCGCCAATGGGCTCTTGTAGTGCTTCACGGACTTCTACACTATCAATCTCGAGTCTTCTGGGTAGTCCGGTTATAGCATCAGTCCCTTTGATTTCCATTTTATCAATTTTCTTGTCGGGTGTTGCATTCCCGATGCTCTTTTTTAGTTCCTCCGCTGTCCGCTCACCAATAATTAAATTATGGATCCCCCGTACATGCTTAATGATTGCTTCATCAAACTCATCGCCTCCCAAACGGATTGCATTGGTTACAACCATTCCTCCCAAGGAGATGACAGAAATTTCACTCGTACCGCCGCCGATATCAACCACCATATGTCCCGCTGGTTCATGGATTGGTATATTTGCTCCAATTGCAGCAGCAAGAGATTCTTCAATGACCTTTACTTCGCGTGCTCCAGCCTTGTAGGCGCTCTCTTCAACAGCCCTTCTTTCAACCTCGGTGATGCATGAGGGAACACCGATTACCATTCGAGGCTTAATGAACAATCTACGGGGTAATACCTTGGAGATAAAGTAACGAATCATTTTTTCTGTAGTTTCAAGATCGGCGATCACACCATCCCGCAATGGTCTTATAGCAATGATATCTCCGGGTGTCTTCCAGAGCATACGCTTGGCCTCTTCGCCTACCGCGACAACCTTCCTAGTGCCACGCTCCACTGCCACAACAGATGGCTCATTGGCTAGAATTCCCTTCCCGCGCAGATATACCAGGGTGTTGCAAGTACCAAGATCAATACCGATGTCAGTAGTAAAGGAATTAGAAAATTTACCCATGTATTGGTTCCCCTTTAAGAGTTTAAACGAAGTATTGCACCAGCATGCTTCGGATTTAGTTCATACGCTTCTCGCCACAACGCACGGGCAAGCACAGTGTTTCCTTCAGCAGCAGCAATCTCACCTAAATAGTATTTAGCGTCCGCAGATGAAGGATTGAGCTCCTCCAGCTCAAGATACATCACCTCCGCCTCTTCTAAATTATTTAATTTTCGGTATCCTTCACCTGCGAGCAAAAAACCCTGTTCTTTAACATAATTTTCCGATGATTCATCAATGGCTTTCCGTGCATAGAATGCAGTTTTTTCGAAATCCTCCAATGAATCATATAATCGGGCGACTGACAGCAGTATAATAGCACGATTATTTTCCTCGTGTGAAGCAAGAAGGTACTCAATCCCTTTTCTCGGAAGCCCAAGTTCCGCACTGGTCAGCCCTAAATACTCAAAACTATCGGGTTGGTGGTAGCCAAGACTTTCTGCAAATTCAAAGTACTTAAGGGAAAGGTCATAATAATAGTATCCGGCATGATAATATGCTTTCCCCAATATATAGTGTACCTGCCCAGTGATTGATGACACAGAATCCAAACTCAGGAGCCTTCGAAGAGATTGAATAGATTGATTGTAATGGAATAACTGGGTTTCGTAATTGACTTCTGATTGTCCGATATAGAAGTGTGCAAAGCCATCGAACCGTAATGCTTCTACATTGAATGGCTGCTTATCAAGAATGCTATTGGTTCTCTCAACAATTTCGCTGTATGCTTCTTCGGACCACAATTCCTGTAGCTCATTCCCCATACGAAAATTTATTGAAAGCCCCTCAAGCGGTTTAACCTGAATAAAAATAACCGTTCCACTCACTAAAATTACAACACAGAGGATAATGAATAGCCAGGTATACCTCCGACTTGCGCCGGTCTTGCTGTTCTTGTTGTCGTTGTTTGAAAATTTCCTCTGCATTGATTTCATTGGGTATCTCTAAAAAAAGGCTAGTAAGCCGGGTTCTGTTTCAGATTGTCATCTATCTCAATTCATAGTTACCCATGAACTATAGCAATCTACCCGCCAGGCATTTTGAATACAAAACTCTTCCTGACTGCTTGATCTTGCTCCTGACAAGGTTTACCAGCACACTGGGTTACCCCAATGCCGGTGGGCTCTTACCCCACCCTTTCACCCTTACTGGATATCCAGCGGTCTAATTTCTGTGGCACTTTCTGTAGGGAAATCCCTCCCGGTCATTAACCGGTGTCAACTTTATGGAGCCCGGACTTTCCTCTTACATAGTAAAAATATGTAAGCGACAACCTAGCCTCTAAATTACTCTTCTATCTCCTCATCCAAAAGATCATCCTCTCCGTCATCTAAATCATCGTCAAGATCATCGTCCAACACCTCTTCCTCATCGGATGAGTCGTCCTGGTCATCATCTTCATCATCGTCGTCGTCTTCCTCTTCCTCGTCTAAATCATCGAGATCTTCTTCATCGTCACCGATGGAATCGTCAAAATCATCCATATCATCTGCGAAATCATCATCAAATTCGGACTCGTCAAAGAGATCAGCGGTGTCTTCCAGATCCAGATTCTCAAGTGCATCTTCGGATCCGGCTTCTTGATAAAATAAAATCATCGAGCAGTAGGGGCAAAAGTGTATTTGCTCGCCGCTCCGGACATCATTCACAAATTGCAACGGAAGAATCATATTACATCCAGTACAAACACCTTTTTGAAGAGGAACGATGCCCTTTCCTTCCTTGGACCTAATAATCCGTTTGAACTTAAATACAATTTCCCCATCAATATCGGGGGTTATAGCTTGTTCTTGATTGTCAAGCTCTGTCAATAATGACTCTCGGTCCTGGGTCTCTTGATGTATTTTTTCTTGTTCAAGGGTGAGCTCTTTTTCCTGGTCCTTTATCAACAGTTCTTCACGCTCGATCGCTTTTTCTAGTTCTTCAAAAGCCTTTTCTTCCCTTTGGAGTTCTTTTCGATAGTTTTGTTCGCGTTCCCCAGCATCCCGTATCTCTTTAACCAATGCTTCATATTCACGTTGAGTACTTATTTCTGCAATCTTTCCTTCATAATTCTCGCGTTCAGTCTCTGCATCACGCATCTTAATACGCAAATCATTAATATATGATTTCGCAGCTGTAAGACGTTCATGTTTTTCGATAAAACTCTTTTTTAAGCGATTTACCAGCTCTGACTTGGTGGTCAATGACCTAGGCAATTCTTTTAGTTCACTTTCTATTAAATATTTCTGAGCCAAAATATCTTGTAAAGACTTTAATTTTTCCAGGGTCTCAGTAATCATGTCTATGCCGCTCCTTATTATTGGTACCAGTAACGATAACTAATTATCTAAATAATCTTTCAACCTACGGCTACGTTTTGGATGACGCAATCGGCGTAATGCCTTCGCTTCGATTTGCCGTATTCGCTCTCTTGTAACATTAAAATACAGTCCAACCTCTTCTAAGGTGAGACTGTATCCATCCTCAAGACCAAAACGCATTTTCAGAACCTCTTGTTCTCTCTCAGGCAATGTACCCAACACTTCCCGGAGTTGTTCCTGGAGAAGCGTGAAGGCAGTTTGATGCGCAGGATTCTCTACATCCTTATCTTCTATAAAATCCCCTAAAAGGCTATCTTCTTCCTCTCCAATGGGTGTTTCTAGACTAATCGGTTCTCGTGCAACGTTTTTAACGCTCTTCACCCGTGCAGGTGTCCAACCTAAACGCTCCGCAACCTCCTCATCAGTAGGCTCCCTACCCAATACCTGCATTAACTGCCGTGACTCTCGTACAACCTTGTTTATTTGTTCAATCATATGGACAGGAACTCGGATGGTCCGTGCCTGATCCGAAATTGAACGAGTTATAGCTTGGCGAATCCACCAAGTGGCGTAGGTAGAAAACTTATATCCCTTACGGTATTCAAACTTTTCTACTGCTTTAATTAAACCTATATTTCCTTCTTGCACAAGATCAAAGAAGTGTAACCCACGATTTGTATATTTTTTTGCAATGGATACCACAAGCCGTAGATTTGCTTTAATCAAACGGTCTTTGGCATTTTGCATCATAATTTTGCCATGCTCAATCTCGTCCGACATTTCCAAGATTTGTTCAATGGTATTCTCAAACTCCAGTTCCAAATTGCGGAGCTTTTTATCGGTTAACTGAATGTCGCGGATCATCTCCTTAATTTCATCCGCAGTTAAACCGAGTTCCGATTCAATTTGATCTCTTTCATCCGCAATAATGAGACTTCGACCGAGACTTCTCAACTCTCGAGGGCTTGAGACCTTCAACCGCTTCTCGGTTCGTGATATATCTCTCTTGTAAATATGGATTTTCTTGGCTGCATTAAGGAATTTATCGGAAAAATGGGTAATTTCATCTGGATGAAGCTCAATTGCACCTAGATCAAGCACCAGTACTGAACGTTTATCACTCAATTCAGGATCTTCTAAAACATCTACACCCTTCGATACCAGCTTCCGCTTATGCTCTATATATGTCTTAAGATCCGAAAGGATCGGTCTCAGTGGATCTCGGTAAAAACTGGACAGTCTTCTTCGCTCCGCAAGATACTCACTTATTTCTTTCTTGGTTAAATTCATCTCCCGCGGATCTTTCTTCGAGAAGGCTCGTGTGGCAAGGTTATAAAATTCGGGTATCATCATCCCAGATTTTTTAATCACCTGTTTGATGATGTTTTCACCGTCCTCCATTTTTTTTGACAGCTCAACTTCTTGATCAGCAGTCAGCAAGTTTTCTTTTCCAATCTCACGCAAATAGAGCCTTATAGGATCATCAATCGCAGACTCTTTATCACCGTAAATAACCTTGCTTTTTTTTTGTTTACCAGACTCATCCTCTGGCGTACTATCGGAGGCAACAGGAGGTTTTTTATCCTCCCCCTGACCATGAGCTTGTGCTTCAGCAGGCTCCTGCTCAGCAGCATTCTCCTCTTCTTGACCCAACCTCGCTGCAGCAATTTCATCTTCCAATCGGATATCGTAATTACCAAGAATTACCATTACCTCTTCGATTAATACTGAGTTAACGATTTCCTCGGGCAGAAGATCATTCATCTCTTCAAAGCTAATAGTTTTCTTTTTTTTCGCATAATCGATGAGTTTTATTACAGCAGGATTATTCTGCAGGTCTATCATGTATAGTCACCTTTAATTTATTCAAAGCTTGATCAATGTAAATTTTCTCTGTGAGTAGTTCATGCAGCTTTTTTTGTTCATCGGTAGACATGAACACCTTTTTTAACTGCATTTCAATTTCTCGTCGTTGCCGAAGTAATTTATCAATTTTCACCTGTCGGATTCCATCAAGAATCAATGCTTCAGGATTCACAAGAAACTCTTCCAAGGCTTGCTTTTCCAAAAGGAACGAGATCAAATCCTCATCCTCAATTCTTGCAAGAATACTCTCTTGTGTTAACTCATTAGCTCGAAAGCTTTCCTCCAGCACGATATATAACTCCATTGCCCATGGATCTCTTAAATCCTCTTGGTGTACTTCTCTTCGAACCTTCTGAAAATACTGAAAATTGAGTACCACTGCAATCATCAGAAACAGATCCCCTGTTAATTTGGATGGTACTATCTGCCTCTTACTGCTCTCAGACTCCTTTTCAATGAAATCAGAATCATTCTTCTCAAAACGGGTAGCTTTATTAACTCCTCTAGGTGCCGGTTTTGAAACTTCTAGTCTCTGATTAAAATCAGTTTTTAAACTTTCAACAGATAATTCAAAGTACTCTGCTATCTGTTTAAAGACTCCCTCTCTCTTAACAGCAGAATTTATAGATTCAATATAATCAAAAAGCTGTTCCACAGCCTGTCTTTTCCCCTCTGGGGTTGAAACAGGAAACCTCGAAACAGCTTGTTTGAGTAGAAAATCTAATGCATTTGATGTTGAATATACAATATTTTGTACACCTTGTGAACCACTTTTTTCAAGGATATCACTAGGATCTTCTCCTGAAGAAAGCAGACCCACAGATATGGTAAAATTTTTGCTTTCCAATAATTGCAATGCTTTTTGCGAAGCATTAATCCCGGCTTGGTCACCATCAAAAAGCAGTAATACCTCTTTAGCGTACCGATGCAATAATGTAGCCTGCTCCGGAGTGAAGGCGGTACCGAGAGGGGCAACGGCATGATGAAGCCCCCCTTGGGAAAGCGCAAGGACATCCATGTATCCTTCACATACAATTGCTTCTTTTTTTTTTCGAATCTCCTCTTTAGCTTGCCACAAGCCATAAATTGTAGAAGATTTATGGTACAGAATCGTCTCGGGAGAATTTAAGTACTTTGGACCATCTCCCTCTAGAATTCTACCTCCAAAAGCTACCACGCGGCCGCTATTATCCAAAATAGGAAACATAAGCCTGTTTGAAAACAAACTCCTGCTGCTATTTTTCCTGGTAAATAACCCCGAATCCTGGAGGAACCCCTCTGAATACCCCTTTGAAACCAGAAACTTCTTAAGCCAAAACGGATCCCTGGGGGCGTACCCAAGTTGAAACCTTGTAATCGTTTCTATATCAATTCCTCGGCCAGAGATATAATCCAGCGCTTTAGCACCATCCTTTGACTTAACAAGCAGATGATGAAACATACCAGCCACACGGGCATTTAGTTGTTGCAGAGATAGACGTTTTTTTTGAGCATCATTCTGCTCAGAGCCCTCCATGGTCAATTCGATACCAAGTTTTTGTGCTAGATACTCCAGTGCTTCTGGATAGGTTAAGCCTTCCATCTCCATAACGAACTGCACGACCCCACCGCCTTTTTGGGTACTAAAACAGTAGTATGCATTTTTTTCCGGGGTCACGGTAAAAGAGGGGGTTTTTTCATTTTTAAAGGGACTCAAGCCCCATAGACGGCCTCCTTTTGGGGTTAAAGTAACGTAGTCGGAAACAATTTCCTCAATCCGAGCCCTTTCTAATATCTCTTGCACGATGTGACTTGGAATCCGCATGGTAACCGCTAAACTCCTACCGTTCTAGAATAAACTCAACCCGGCGGTTTTTCCATCGGTTGTCTACATCCGAATGCGGCACAATTGGCTTACTTCCACCCACACCGAGAATCTCAATTCTATTAGGATTCATACCCTGTGCAACTAGGGCTTGTTTCACAGACATACTACGGTCACGGGACAACGGGATCAGCTCCTCCTCCTGTTCCCGTTGAGTACCGGTGATATTGACCGCATGACCCTCAATTCTTATACCGTAGGAAGGATATTTAGCGAACAACTCTATGAGACGGTTCAAAATCAGAGCATTGCGTAGACCTTGTGGTGTGTCTTGACTCAAAACAAGCTCGGGACTATTCGGCAAAAAGGTGATACTGGCAATTTGTATCTTTAATTGATTGCCGTCCCTAATCACAAAGATATCAATAGTGATAACACCGCGGCTTTGAGACTCATTACCCCACCGGTCGATGGTGGTAAACGTATACGTGTAGTCTTCGGCTGCTAGGACCTTCTCACCTTCTGCAGAAATCCCATCCCAATATAGATTGGGAGGTACATCACCTTCAGATTCAAAGGTGTTAAATAGTTTACCGTTTCTATCAAAAATACTGAACTGCCATGCCTGAATTGAACTTTCATCAACGGCACGAAGGTTAATTATCAATTCATCATTAAGACCGTCACCATCGGGTGAAAAAGGAGTGTTTTCCAGACTCACAGATTGTTCTGGGCCAGAGACATCCACGACAAAGCTTTGGCTTCTCGCTTCAGGACTATCACCCTTTTCATAGACCGCGGTAAAGAATGCAGTATAGGCCCCTTCCATAATGTTACCATGAGAATTCCTGCCATCCCAGGTAATGGTGAACTGGTCCGATGCCTCGACACCTTCTCGCAGAAAGACGGTATTCATCGACGCATCTTGCACCTCGAAGGCCCATCTCTCAAGTCCCTGTACAATATTCATGAACAATCCGAACTCAATCGTTTCGTAATAGCCATCATTATTCGGCGCAAGCCCTGCCTGGTTTAAGGTAATGAATACGGCTGCCTTACGAGTATCAAGGGCAAAGGGCTCTGATTGCTTAACGGTTTTATTTCCTGCCGCATCCTCAGACATGATTACTAATCGGTAATCGCCATCATCCACGATATTTCCTGTTGAATCCCGACCATCCCACTCAAAGCTCTCCAAGGCATCAGTCCATCGGAACTCGGTTACCACAGATCCATCGATGGATTGTATCTCTCCTCTGAACTCCGGTTCCTCGCTTGAATCAAGAATAAATCTGAATGTGTCTTTACGTGAATCGCCATCAGGCGAAAAAATATCATCTTCTGTGGATATTGTAATTTGCGGGAATCGGGTATCAATAGTTATAGCCGAGGTCTTGGCAGTGCCAACAGAACCGTTATTATGCGTAACCTGGAGTTGAGCGTAATAGATGCCGTCAGCAACTGGCCGACCTTGATCGGTTTTACCATCCCATCTAACGGAGTTTGGTATAGAATTTTCTCCAGAATAGGTCCTTACAGAACCTTCAGAATTTGCAGACATAATCGTTATAGTATAACTCTGAACCGAAGACCGAGATCTCTGAGTAATGAAGAGTCTATTTTCATCTTTCACACCATCGGCATTCGGACTGAAGGCTGAAAACTCTGGCGTTATAAGATACTCGGCGCCGCTTGTATCCTTGGTAAAGGTAACCGGATCAGAGGTGAATCTATTCCCTGCTGCATCTTCAGCTCTGAGGCGATATCGGTAATCCCCATCCTCAACCAGCCTTGTGTCCCCATCAATACCATCCCATCTTAGCTGGAATGGCACCGTACGGTCCCAAATGTACTGTTTAACTATTCGATTTCCCTCATCGATGATTTCACCTACCCATCTCGACTCTTCGGTAAACACTTCTTGATAGAATAGGATCTCATCCTGCTCCCCATCAGAATCTGGAGAAAAGATCGACCATTCTTTACTAACCAAACCTTGAGGCGGGGTCACATCAACCTGAAAAATACCACTCATCGCCTGGGGTTTATTTCCACTAGTATAGGTTACTGATAATTCTGCCTTGTAACTTCCCTCGGGAAGAAGTGCCTCGGTATTGTCGCGGCCATCAAATAGTATCTGACGTGGTGGAATCCCCTGACCTGTATAGGTACGTACAGTCGTGTCCCGCGTATCCATGACTCGAATTGACCAACCTTGTACTCCATCAAGCTTAGTCAATTCTGGGCGGAACTCAATAGAATCGCGAAACCCATCTCCATTCGGACTGAAAGCTTGGTCGGAAATGGATAATCGAACGGGACTTATATAGGAATTAAGCAAGATATTATCCAGAACAGCAGAGTTTCGATTTCCAGCCCTATCCGTTGCATGGATCCGATAGGAATAAACACCATCAGGGAGGATCTCACCGGTAGAATCTGTACCATCCCAGGTTAAGTCTTGAGGTCTTTGATCGTTCATTGCAATTTCATAAACTACAATCCCTTGTTGATTAAGGAACTCCATCACCCATAAATCTTCTTTGCTACCGGTTTGTGGAATTCGTAGATAGTCCTTATTTCCGTCTCCATTGGGACTAAAAATTTTCTCATCCTGAGTTAATGATCCGATGCTAATTTCTGGCTTTTCGGTATCGATAAAAAGGACGGCAATCTCCTTGTTCGTGGAGTTCCCATATTTGTCGGTGGCATCTAGGTAGATAGAATATCGTCCGTCTGGCAATACGGTTCCATCTTGACCCCTTCCGTTAACCACAATGGAAAAAGCCCCAACCACCATGTCTGGATTCGAGGTCAAATGGGAGAGAAAAGCCCCAATAGAATTGATCTGTGGTATCAGGCTTGCTTCCCCCGCAGAAAATACTTCGCGGCTATTTCCATCAAGAACAGACCACCGATATTCTGAAATTCCTGATGGATCAGTGAGTTGAATAGCAAGTTCCTGCCTGTCTTGTATTCCGTCGTTATTTGGGGAAAGCTCAATATAGTTTATTGAACTTTCAATTTCTGGACCTTGGATATCACCCCGCTTCAACGGCAATGATACCCCGGCTCCTATACCTACTATTCCATCATACCAAGAAGCCAGACTCATGGTAGTGAGTACGCCTGGGGTTAATGATGGTTTTTTATCGTTTCCGGTGGGAATCCTAAAGGTAAAAGAAATCCGTGGTAATAGGGATGCGGCATCAACGGAGTCCATGGTAAGCTGCGCGACATCAAGAGAGAAGCTCAGACTTACATCAACAATATTAAAAAAGCCAAAATCACTTCCAATCTCAGCCCTAAAGTTTTGGAATCCCGGGACTGAAATACCTACAGAAGGTCGTATTGAAATGAAAGAGTTTTTCACTACTGTAGCTTGGATACCAAACGATGGTGTAAAGGAAGACTCAAGGGCAGAACGTCCAGCCACTGGACGGTAATCCTTCCCCATCCCCCGGATTGCAAAAGCCCATGTCAGATCATGTATTCCACTCAGGGAGGTATAGGTTTTACTGATTCCAAAATCAGCACCGATCCCCATATCTGTTATCGACGACACTCCACCTACGTAAGTCCGCAGACCAACCCCCAGGGTTAATCTGCCTGGGAAAGAACGTGCCCAGGAAGCTCCTAGTCCGACTACCGTCCCGGTGTTTGCAATTCCATAATCGATATTATGTAACTCTGAGGTGACTCCGAGGGATCCCACCTTCAATGGTAAACCGAGGCTAATAACTGCGCTGTGTCCGGACAATTGATATTGGTCGGTTATATTTTCCAAAAAGCCGACATAACTAATATCCAAAATTGGAATAGTAAAATCCGAAAAAGAACTCGGATTACCTCGTCGATCATGGACAAATCGATTGTTTACAGGATTACCACTCTGTTGAGTGGCCGTAAATTGCAAAATATCCTCGCCACCGAGGGGTGGATTGTATTCGGCAAATAGAGAACTTCCCAATACTGAAAATACGAATGCAAAAAAAAGAGTATTAATCCTGTGCTTTTTCAAAGTCCCCCCCCATGGTGATGTTCATCATCCTTAAAAACATGTTCAAACTCACATCCCTCAGAATAAAGCTGCTCGATATTCTCAAAATCCGATATTCGTAATGCCGAGAAAAGCTGATGTTCAATGGTTTTGTATAAGATCTCCAACTCGTGGTCTAAGCTCTGTTCCTTTTTCATTACTATAAATAAACCAACCAATTGTCTTGGAGTAACGGGTAATGATGCCCTAATCATGCCACCTGCCTTTTCCTGAGGGATTGCCCATCAAAGTACTACAAGGCTGAAGAATCGGATTTACTGATATTTTCACTCTTCGGTAAACGGTTCAGCTTTTCGAAGATCAATCCACCTTTTTATTGTATCTCCTGGGTGGTGTTTTCCAATGTTAACACCAGGACACTCTTTTTCAACCTGATCCCATGCTTCCTGGCTATGTAGATGAGAATTCCAAAACGGGTATGATTTACACTGGAGTGGGCGAACGGGATAAACCGAACAACCACCTTCCGACCAAAATATACAGTCAAAGTTCTCCTGCTCCAGGAGGGTCCGCCGTTTTGCCACCCCTAGGTCCACCATGCGAGTGTATTTTTTTTTAAATTCATCTTGTGAAATAGAAAAGAAAGCAGCGAGCTTACCTATATCGTTATCGGAGAGAAACACATATCCCGACTCATGCCTACAACACATATTACACCGAGTACACGAAAAGCGTAATCCATGGTCGAAAAATGTTTTATCCATTATTCCCCCTAGTAACAAAAAAGCCAGTGCTCCAAGGAACACTGGCTTTATGGGGAGTGAAGGATTCGAACCTTCGAAGGCTGAGCCAACAGATTTACAGTCTGCCCCCTTTGACCGCTCGGGAAACTCCCCTTGATGCGTCCAATTTGTAGCACACATCGTTTTTTTGTTCAAGCCATCTGTCGGATTCGAACCGACGACCCCGAGATTACAAGTCACGTGCTCTGGCCAGCTGAGCTAAGATGGCATTAACGGTTAGCAAGCCTAACGTAAGAGCGGATTCTGTGTCAATACGTGACTGTGAGTAGTTATTCTAGAAGAACAGGGGATGCTTTAGGAGAGTATCATTAAAAACAGAATACCCTGGCAAGGATACTAGCTCACCAGGATTTTTTTTATTCCCCTGCTCACCCGTCCACACAGAGAATTCAAATTGGGCGGAAAGTGCTGAGGGTCTTGTGGAAATTGACCAGCCATCCTCCCCAACGGTAAGTTCATGAGGATTTCCTTGCCTCCTGGATATAAGAACCGGTTCTATATTTAGCACGCTGTTTTGTGGGATACGGTGCAGCTTTGCCTCTGAGAACAATGGATCCTTGGGTGAAAACGGTATATGCGGGGGCTGATGTAGATTTTCTCCTATCCCGTGGCCATAACAACCTGGGAGGATATCAAATTTATAATACCGTGCGGTGTCTACGGCGGTTAACGAGATATCGGATATTGTTTTACCCGTAATTGCGGTGCGAACAGACAAAATTGAAGTTTTCCAGGCCACGGATAACAACCGCAACTTCAATGCAAGTTCATCATCAGCGAGCTGATCGTGAAGCGGTTCGTTCTTTTTCCGTACCAGATACGTCCATGCACCATCAACATATAGGCCATGCATACAACCCACGATATCGATGGTACATAGGTCTAACCGTTCGAAGGGGGTATCATTCGGCACACCATGGACGGCTACATTATTAGCAGAAATACTACAGACGGCTGGAAACCCACGGTATCCCAATAAACCTGGCTGTAACCCCTTTTTTTCAAGCAAAGATTTGACTATCTCTTCAATGTCCCTCCCGCTAATTCCGGGCTCAATAACGTGGGAAAGATATTCAAAACACTCGAACAACCTCTGATTAGCATACCGGATGAGGGGTAAACTCTGCAGGTTCATGGAAACACTAAATCACTTCTTAAGTTTTCAGCACCGTTTTTATAAACAGGTTTTGGTCGTATCTGTGCATCGGTTTGAAAAGTCATGAGTATTCGAATCATTTTTTTTAAGGTATTTGGATATTCCGGCTCAGCAGTACAAAACAACGGAACATGATCAAACCCTCCTGAGGATCGAAGAGCACGGGCTGGGTTTTCGGAGCGGATATCCGTGGTTTGACTGAAAATAATGTTAATAATATTCTCGGAATCAATTCCATTATGTTCTAATAACTCTCGCACTGTTTCGACAGTCCAATACTTAACATTTTCTGGAGTGTCATCATCAACCCTCACAGCCCCACGAACACTTAAAACCCTCATTAAAAAACCCCCTCAATCGTAGTTTGAAATCCTAAGGATATGACTGCCACAAAGCCGGATACAACTATTCCAATACCGAGACCTAGTAACCGTCGGATACGTGGTTTAAAGGAATCAACGAACCCTCCGATCACCGAGAGGACAAAGGCATAGATAAAAAGTATGAACAACACCGAGTTACCTATACTCAAGGCAAATAGCAGTAGTTTCATGGTAGAATCCATGAAGCGTTGATAATTACCCATAATAAAACTGCTCAAGATAATAAGGGTTCCCAAAAGAATGGTTATAGAAATGCGGACAATTACCGTCTCATGGATAAGGAATAAAGTTCTTCTGGTGTTCATACTTGAATCAATATATGCTATCTTTTAGTATTTCTACAAGGTTTGCAGTCAAGGGGAATAGAGATGAAGAAATTTATAATCAGCCTTCTTATATTGGTAATTATCGGGGGCGTTGTTTTTTTCTTCGGATGGGTTCAATTGAAGCTTTCCCCCGGCGAAGGACTCATACTCTTTTCAAAAACCAACGGATGGGAATCAGAGCTACTGAAGCCAGGTGACTTCCATTGGCGATGGCAGGCCTTATTGCCAACCAATGTTACTATGTACCGGGTTCCTACCTATCGGAAAACCGAAAGCATCTCTTTTTCAGGAGATTTGCCTAGCGGTGATGTGTATGCAACATTTATAAACGAACCGGGGGCATTTAGGTTTCAGGTTGATTTATCCGTAGAATACCAGATTAATTCTGATGCGTGGGTTTCATTAATTCAGGACGGTCGATTTGATCCTGAGTCCCCAGAGCAATTTTTCTTGACAGTTAATCAATCCTTATCGGCAAGCATACCGACCTTCCTCTCATCTGCCGCTTCTATTCTTTCCGAGGGTCAAAGCGAAAATGCCCTTGATACCCTCCAAGAACGGCTTACCTCATTTCTAAACTCTCAAATTGACGAAATTACTGTAACAAGCACGTCTCTCAAATCAATTTCGTTGCCCGATACGAGCCTCTACCAAACAACACGGGATGCGTACAATGCTGTTGTCCAAGCAACCGCTGAAGGCAAGGCTGAAGCGGCTCGAGAATCTACGTTCGAACAAGACAGATTATCCGAACGCGTCCGGCAATTGGGCGAATATGGACGGGTTCTGGAGGAATACCCCACCTTACTTGAGTATTTTTCTCTACAGAGCACCACAGGACGAGACCCTCTAAATCTCCAAGCACTTCTGACCTCCATTATCCAGGATACAGGAAGCGATGAGTGACTTTTTTTTCAACTTCCAAAAGATTACATATATCCACGGACCTAAGCCGCCCGGGTGCATTTTATGCTCTATTATAAATCATAGCGATGAGGTGGAACGATTGGTGGTAGCCGAGCATCGTCTTTTTGTTGTTGCAGTCAATCTCTACCCATTTAATGCAGGACATAGTTTAATTTTTCCGAAACGGCACATAACAGATATTCGCGAAATGACAGCAGAAGAAGTTTCGATTCACGGTGAGATTCGGACAGTTCTGATGGACTGTATTGAGGACCTATACCATGCCCAAGGTTTTAATATAGGATTCAATAATGGAAGGGTTTCCGGCGCTTCGATAGAACATATTCACGAACATATAATTCCACGCTTTCCTTCGGAGCTCGGAATCGCAGATCTGCTTTCTGGAAATCGAATTATGATCGAACCCCCCTACACTACCTGTAAACGGCTTACAGAGGCCATTCGGGTTCATCCACAAGCCCATGCGATTAACCTCACCACGTATTAATCTTGGTCTATCCCTTTGCCTTTATGGTTTGTACTGAATGCGTTACAGACTCTTCTTGATGAACCAGCAATTCTAGCTTTATTATTTTTATAATTGAGGTGTATTGGATTCTCAAGGCTTTCAGGTAATCCCCCAATGTCTTTGGTAGCACTCCTTCCCCGCTCACTGATTTCATTTGCAGCGCATCAAATCCAATCCTATTCTGGGGAGCCGGTCTTCGTAATTCTTCTTGCAGAGCCTCCATCTTCGAACCCAGGATTACGTCAAAGGTTTCATGTAACACGGTAATATCATCCAGGTACCTCTGGATTATTTCTACGGCACTTCGTTCACGCTGTGCCATTAGATTCCGGAACGCCCGCTGCTGGGTAATATCTTGCAGAGCGCCACGTTGGAGACGTAAATATGATTTCCCATCCTCGGTCTCCGGTGAGAATCCCTCATCAAATCGTTCTATTTCTCCAGCTGCATCCTCTAGTGAAGCAGACTTGAAAAGCAGATTGTTTTCTATATCCCGCATACGCGGCGGGATAATTTTTGCTACCATTCTAAGGCTCTCACACTGCTGGGGAAGAAACCATTGTAGTATAAAATTATATAGTGTCGTTAATGCATCAGTTGCGGCAAAATGCGTCATTCCTGCCACCGGCGGGGAACTCCGTTCATTTTCTAAATTAATTAAGGGCCGCAGTTCATTTCGAAAGATTTTCTTTTTAGATATGGTCAAGTATTCGTTACGAATGGCTGCGAAAGAGGTGTCAAGTTCATCTAGTACCCGTAATGTGATGGCATTCTTGTAAAAATCCTTAATCTTTAGACGCGGGGTATAGGCTATAAATCGATAGAAGGGATCATTGTACCCAACCCGCAACAAGTCCGCCATCGATATCTTGTTAAAAATCCCTCGATATGATCAGCCGTCTGCGTAAAGGCTCTATTTAATGCTTCTAGCTGCTCCTTGGGTACCGATGCAATCTCATCTGGATGCCCGGGAACATCCTCCTCTTGGAGAAGTAATTCTGTATTGGTAACCAGATAGAATGATAACAGTTCGGAATGCACAGTCCCGCATTCACGGGTCTTACTCGCACTGTAGAGTGCATATGCTAAGTGCTCGATGTATTCGAGGGCTTGAGCGAGGGATACAGGCTTAAAATCAGGAACCGACTGTTCTTGGTAGTCGTCCAAATCAACCCGAAAAAGAGAAAAGAAGGATGTAAACGGAAACTGTGATAGTTTCTTCATAAAATACAGAGGGAGTATCCCTTCCTCTATAAAAGAAAACACCTCGTTAGGAATAGTCTGTAAATAGGTACTAACCTCATTGAGAATCTTTTCTTTTAAAACCGTCCTGCTTTCATGAATACCGTAGAGTTCCACCAGCTGGTCAAATTGAATAAATCGAAATAGTGATGATTTTGCCTCCGGAACCTTACCAGCCATCACAAACTCCACAGCTCTGCGTAAATTTTCGGGTTTCTCCCAGAAAAAGAGAACAGCCTCGTTTGGGACAATGAGTTTTTTATATAGAGTAAATACTTCTTCCGCAAAGAACGTCGTTAAAAACTCGGTATCTCTTTCAAGCACCGGATGAGAACTTGATCGTAATTTTCTAAGACTTCGCCGCACTAAAATCTCTGATGCTATCTCCTCCTGGGTTTTTGTGGAGAATATATTACGTATCCATAGTATGAAACGTTCCCAAAACCCCATTTTACGAATTTCCTGGGCAACTATATCTTTTTTTTGCCCTTCCTCTTGGATCCTATGATAAATTTCCTGTCGATCGGTATTATGTACACTCAGGCTCTTCCTAATCTTTTCAAGTAACGCCGTTCGTTCTTGAGGACTTAAGGCAAGTGATAATTCGTCAAGGGTAGACCTTTTCAAGAATATTACCTCCTTTTCAGCTCATATTGAGTCCGATGGTTTTCTGTAAGTTCCACGATACACAGTAGGCTCCCCTCTTGTACCGTTACAGTTACTGTTTCCTGGATTCCTACATTACTTAAACTCATCGGCATTTCCTGCCAAATTACATCTTTTAAATCCCATGCTAACCCCTGGGAATTGCAGACTGTATGTGTTTGCCCTAGGGGAGTAAAACTCACTCTCCTGTCTTTCATTTTTGCAAGACTGGTTTGACCAGGAAAAAGCATAAATAATTCATCGTACTTGGTTATCCAAAAAACGGGAACAGATAGCCGACTGACTATATGGATAATAGATAGCGTATGGTCTAGCCTTCCGCCACCTCCTCCTAGAATCAGTAATTCCGTGGCACCTCGTTCCAATGCAAATTGTATTGCCAGTTCAGTGTCGGAAAAGTCCTTTTCCTTGGGATACTTTATCACCCGGTCTGGATCCATTTTTCTCAGGGACTCCCTATGTACTAGAGAATCCATATCACCTATAACGAGGTCAGGCTCTAAACCAGCATCCAGAACAGTATCGAATCCACTATCTGCAGCTATCAAAAAACTACATCCATGCAGAATTCGTTGTAATACAGGGTTGGTAGGTGCTTCGCCACCGATAACGATAGACACAGTTTGATGTAAACAACTTTCCATATCGACAGGATGTACTATTCATCCAGGTATAGCAAGGCGTTCAAATTACCCTACTCTCCATTCATATCTCTTTGGGCTGTCATGGTGTGAACTCCGAATTTTAGCAGCAGTGCTCGTAAATGGTTGTAGCATCGCGCCTAAGCGGTGCTGCTCCTGGGGCCGGAATCCTATTATCCACCCTATATCCGATGTGGGTTACTTCCGAATGCGCAGTTTTTCTACATCAATGGAAAATTTTTATTTCACAGCCTAAAGAAACCATTCTATGTTCCGATATTCAATCTAAAGGAACAAGGAAGTTCCTTAAATGGGTGTTTACCCAGATCGATCAAGGAGGATTGTATGATCATCAATCACAACATGAGCGCTATGTTTGCCCAGCGCCAGAACAAGTTCAACAACATGAGTGTTGATTCGAACATCGAGAAGCTATCATCAGGGCTACGGATTAACCGTGCGGGTGATGATGCATCGGGTCTTGCTGTATCCGAAAAAATGCGAGCTCAGATCCGCGGTTTGAACCAGGCTGAAAGAAACGCATCGGACGGTATTTCCTTTATTCAAACCACTGAAGGTTATCTACAGGAAACTCAAGATATTCTTCAGCGGATCCGGGAATTGGCTGTGCAATCTTCGAATGGTATCTATTCCTCAGAGGATAGGATGCAGATTCAGGTAGAGGTATCTCAGCTTGTAGACGAGATCAACCGGGTAGCATCCCATGCTCAGTTCAATGGGATGAACATTCTTACCGGTCGGTTTGCTGCTGATAACGGGACAAACGTGGTTACCGCAAGCATGTGGTTCCATATTGGCGCAAACATGGACCAACGAGAACGTGTTTTCATTGGAACCATGACCGCCCAGGGCCTCGGACTCCAAGGAACTGGTGGTCTCCCTCACACAGCATCATTTATCAGTATTTCGACCCCTGAAAAGGCGAATACAGTAATTGGTGTAGTGGATACAGCCTTGAAGACCGTAAGCAAACAGCGCGCAGATCTTGGTGCTTACCAGAATCGCCTTGAACTTGCTCAGCAGGGTATTTCTATTGGTGCTGAAAATCTTCAGGCAGCTGAATCTCGTATTCGAGATGTGGATATGGCCAAGGAAATGGTTGATTTCGTGAAGAATCAAATCCTTGTACAGAGCTCCAACGCAATGCTTGCACAGGCGAACCAGAAGAATCAGAGTGTTCTTCAGCTTCTCCAGTAAGCAGATCAACCCAAAAAAGGCTTCCCACTCAGGGAAGCTTTTTTTTATACTATCACGATGAATAAACCGAAATTGCCTAACTTCATTCTGTCTTTTGCCCAAGTGTTCATACAACACGGGTTTCAATTGTTCCTGGTTGGCGGTGCTGTACGAAATATTGGACTTGGGATCACACCAAAAGACTGGGATTTTGCCAGTGATGCAGAACCGGAGGAAGTTATATCACTATTTAAACGGGTGATACCAACGGGCATATCCCATGGGACAGTCACGGTATTATACCGCTCCCACCACTTTGAGGTGACGACCTTTCGGATCGACGGGAGCTACACGGATAATCGTCGGCCAGATTCGGTAGAATTTACCAAGGACATACGGGAGGATCTTGACCGGAGAGATTTTACCATCAATTCAATGGCCATTCAGCTTCCCGAAATCAAATTTTTTGATCCCCACAATGGTTTGAATGATCTTTCATCCAAGATTATTCGATGCGTCGGAGATCCGAATCTCCGGTTTAAAGAAGACGCCCTGCGGATCCTCCGTGCAATTCGCTTTTCATCACAATTAGGATTCACTATCGAAGCACAGACTTGGCAGGGTATGAAAAACCATAGAGATGGACTTGCTTCAGTTTCCATAGAACGCATCCGTGATGAGTTTACAAAAATAATCTTATCCGACCAAGCATCCTCGGGGGTAAGACAACTTGAAGAGATTGGGCTCTACCAGTATTTTATTCCAGAAATAAGCAAGTGTGTAGAAGCGGATTTGTTTACGCATCTCGTAAACACGGTTCAGGCGCTACCAATCACTGCCACCCTTCCCCTCCGTCTTGCTGCCTTTCTCCACGATATTGAAAAACCTACTACGGAGAGCTGTACCTCCGACGGTGCTATCCACTACCTTGGTCATGACCAGAAAGGAGCAGAAACAGTACAGGCGATTCTCACACGCTTACGATATCCTAATCAGATCGTGGAGCGAACTCGGCGGCTAGTCCAACACCATATGTTCGAGTATACGTTAACCCACGATTCTGCTATCAGGAGACTGATTGCACGGGTTGGAAAAGATCTTATCTTCGACCTCATCCTTTTAAAACGAGCTGATATTCTAGGAAAATTCTTAAGAGTACCCAACCGAGCCCCAGCGGCTATTCTCCAAATCGATGATTTAGAAGGCCGTATTAAAGAAATCCTTGAGGGATCCCCTCCCCTTACCGTAAAAGATCTTGCCATAAATGGAAGACAGCTGATGGAACATATTAAGGTGAAACCCGGTCCACATATTGGGCTTATCCTTGACGAATTATTAGAGACAGTACTGGCTGATCCAGCCATGAACCAGGCAGAGAAACTGCTCAGCCTAGCTAAAAATTTTTATGAAACCCGTATCAACGGGCCTGCCCAGAAGAGTAGCGAGTAGATTGTCTCTTGTCAGTACGTACTATTCATCAGTGATGTCAAGATCATTATACGCAAGCCTTGCGGCCTTTTGCTCGGCTTCTTTTTTGTTTCTCCCCTGGCCTGGTCCATAGGTTTTCTCCAAAACCGTAACCTCCATCCAGAACACCTTAGCATGATCCGGCCCGGTTTTCTTAATGAGATGATACTTAGGGTAAGTCTTGTATTCCTTTTGAACGTATTCCTGGAGAAGTGTCTTATAATCTTTATGGTGTTTATTCTGTAATACTTTGTTTATCTCTGGAATTAAATATTTTAATATAAAGCGCTTAGCTGGTTTAAATCCTGAATCTAAAAAATACGCACCGATCACCGCTTCCATCGCATCGGCTAGTAGGGCTCGTTTATTTCGACCCCCGGAGTGCTCTTCACCCTTGCCAATGAGAATGTAGTCGTCAATGTGCAGATCCCGGGCGATATCAGCCAGGCTAACCTCGGAGACAACAAAGGACTTAATTTTTGCCAGGTCACCTTCACTCTTATCGTGCAATTCCGTGAACAGGTATTCAGCCACAACGAGCCCCAGAACAGAATCCCCGAGGAATTCTAATTTTTCATTGTTGCCGATGGCGTTTGTGGTTTCGTTTGCAAAGGATCGATGGCAAAAAGCAAGGTTCAGAAGATCAATTCTCCTGAACCTTATACCTGATTGCTTTTCGAATAGCGTCAGTTCCTTACGCCGTTCCGGTGTTACCGTTGGAGCCTGCAGAACCTCGATATTCTTTTGTATGTTCACCAGAAACTTACTTTTGTTGTGACTTAAGAAAATTCAAGGCATCCTGAACAGTTTCAAACTCATTGGTTTGATCATCGGGAATCTGAATACCCATCTCTTCTTCGATGGCATAAACCAATTCATAGAGATCCAGGCTGTCTGCCCCAAGATCCTGTCGGAAAGAAGCTTCAGGAGTGATCTTCTCCTCTTCAACTTCCAATTTGTCAGCGATTAGCTTCTTCAATTTTTCCAGCATTTCGTCCATTGGACCCTCCATTAGTTGTGATTAAGACAGGGATTCAGGTTCTATAACCTGCTTACCACGATAAAAGCCGCATTTCGGACACACCCTATGGGGCATTTTCATTGCACCACAGTTGTCACATTCGGACAGGTTTGCCACGTCCAATTTAGCATTTATTGAGGCCCTGCGTCTCGTTCTCGCTTTCGAAGCACGATGCTTAGGTACTGCCATTAGAATCCTCACTTACATATACTATTTCGTAATGTTGATGACATTACAAAATGAATGGTTTATTGTCAAGTATAACTGAATCCAATTCAGAAAATACTTTATTCTTCTTGATACCGTTTTGCGACTCGGCTCTTGATGGCCTCTGGTACCATTTCACTGATATCACCACCGAGCCTTGCCAACTCTTTGATTGCTGTTGAACGTAACACAAAATATTTTGGATCTGTTGGCAAGAACATCGTCTCAACATGGGAGTTAAGGCCCTTATTCAGCATGGAAAGCTCAAATTCATAATTAAAATCCGTAAGGGCCCGAACGCCACGAACCATTACCTTTGCATTCACGCTTTCCGCAAAGGTTACGATTAGTTTATCCCACGTATGAACTGAAACGTTTTCGTAACCTTGGACCAATTCCTCCAGCATCTGCTTCCGTTCCTCAGCTGTAAAACTATAGCGTTTTTTTGGATTTACTGCAATAACTACATAAACATGATCAAAGATCCCAGAACACCGATCAATCAGATTGAGATGTCCAAGCGTTGGGGGATCAAAGGAACCTGGGAAGAGTGCTGTAAGCATAGTGAGGTATACTACGGATCCTAGGTTCCTATGTCAAGTAATTCCTCTTCGCCCTATCCTTTTTAATTCAGAGTATAGTAAACTACATCGACATGAATACCTGGAGGAGCATCATTCGGATTTTAGTAGTTCTCCTGTTTTCGGTTCCATTGCTGCTTTGGGGACAGGAAGACAGTGATTGGCAGGTCATTACGCCCAAGCCTTCTAGTGACCTTTCTGAAGTCGATAAAATCACCATGCTCGCCACCTCCGGAAATTACGAATTAACCAAATCAGCATTACACTTCCTGCTCGATGATGTAAAAAGCGGCAATAGCGATGTCCGAATTGATGAAACCCGTCAGATACTCACAAGGATTGTTCACCATGCAAGCCAGCCCGGCAATGCTCTGATGCCCTCAGAGATAGTACTACTGCACCAGATTGCCGTTCGAATTCCCGGAGTACCGGGTGCACAGCTTTCATCGAAGATATTAATGCTATCCACGGATGATGCAATAAGATACTCACTTCTGCAGGAATTAAGCTCTGAATCAGTACTGTTAACTGCTGACCTGGATCAAAGTCTTATTGAAATACTAGAAGGACAACGTTCCCGGATACCCCACCCGGATTACTTAATTATTAAGATCATTAGCCAGTATCTACGAGGGCAATTCGTAGACCGTTCCGTTATACCGAGCAAACAGCTACTGGAATTGTTGATATCTATTATTCCCAGGATTCATGTATCTGAAATCCGTTCACACCTGTATGAGACCCTGGATTTAATCATCACCTTTTGAGCGCGTTACAGTGTTGTTGTTGCGTTCCCTGTATTGAAGTGATGTTGAGATAGAAGTTCCGACGAGATGGTAGTGGCGATTCGCTCAATTGCCCACTCAACATAATATGGATCCTTTAATTTTTTTTGAAGTTCAAGAATTTCTTGGGGTGTCAATTCACGGTCATGATTCATCATAGGTTCAGTTACCCAATGTCCTCATAAAAATCGATGGTTTTTGTTTTCACATTGATGAATAATACATCAATTTGAATACTATGGTCTGAGAAATTATTAGGTTGCTCAAAAAAGTACCGTACACCCCGTTTAATTTTTCTCAGCTTATTACAATTTACGGCACGCTCCAGCTCAAAAACCGGTGTGTCCGCCCAGGCCTTAACCTCAATAAAATGTAAAGTCGAGTGTTCTACAGCAATAATATCGACTTCACCGCCGGGATAATTAAAGTTTCTTTTTATTATCTTGAAATTTCTCTGGGTGAGAAAATCGCAGGCACGCTGTTCACCCCGCCTGCCTTTTTGAACAGTCGAATCAGGTTCTTTCATTCCAGCTCTCTGAACGCTTAGGTTTGGCCCGTGGGTAATTCCTTTGGGTTGACTGCCCGGGCAATAAACACACCCTTGGTCTGCATCAAGTCTAGGATTTCCCCCTCATCTTTTAGGTATTGCCGGCCTTCAGTGTTCACCATGATCTTAATTTCTGGACGCAACGGAGCATCTGGATGATTCTGTACTACCCGGCCTATACTGGCGTCGCTGAGGAGCACAATCGATCCAATCGGGTAGATGCCGAGGGTTCGTATAAAAACCTTTACGACCTCGGGGTCAAATCTTCGCCCGTTATCACTCAAAATCGTCCGCATGGCTGTGTATCCAATCATCGAATCCCGGTAAGGACGTTCGCTGACCATCGCCTCGAAGGCATCCGCAATGGAAATCACCCTACCTGTTAATAGAATTTCTTTCCCCTTTAACCCACGTGGATAGCCCTTTCCATCCCAACGCTCATGGTGTTGTAGGGCTGCCATCCCTACATCTTCTGAGAATTGAAGCTCTTTCGTAATTAATTTGTAGGTGTGAATTGTATGCGTTTTTATAAGTTGAAGCTCTTTGTTTTCTAACCCGCCCTGCTTCTCCCGGATGGATGCCGGAATTTTTGCCATACCGATATCTCGAAGGAGGGCTGCTATGGAGAGCTGTTGCAGTTTATGGGGTAACAGAGCTAATTCTTGGCCTACCAGGTAACTGATTATCGTTCCGTTTATAGCATTCTCTATGATGGTAGATTCACCCTTTACACCGTAAAGAATCAGCTGAATCATATCTCCACGAAACTCATTCAGGGTATTGGTAATAGAAGCAAGGAGGTTGAGAAGCCCCTCACGCTCAATCAAAGAGCCTTTTCTAATTTTTTCAAAATACCCAGTTAAGGTTTGACACCAGCCGGTATAATCCTTCATAAGCTTCCGCTGGGTTGGATTGTTAAATAACAACTGGGCGAGTCCGCGCCGAGGATCGGGATTTTCAGGATCACCCACGAGGATATCCCCAGGGGTTTGCACCATCTCAATGCCCCATTTTTTTAAACGCTCAATATCTTTCTCCAAGAGTGCTACATTGGCTGGAATCAATATAGTGTCTTCTTCAATGTAAACACTTTCGGAAAAGATCATTCCGGGTTGTAATTGGTTAGTTAAAAGCGTTTTCATGATGTACACCGGCTTCTTGATTCTGGAGAAATGCATATAACGAAGCTACAACGCGATAAAAATCCTCAGGGATAGGTGTTCCCAAGGGAATTTTTGAAAGAGCTTCAGAAAGAACCTTGTCTTCCCTGATGGTAATATCCAGTTCCCGGGCACGGGTTAACAATAGTTCTACCTGCTCGCCAAAAGCTTTTGCTATGACCTCTGGGGCAACCTTTTTCGGATCATATCCTAACGCCACCGCTTTCTTCACTTTTTTATCCTTTAATATCAACTGATTTTAGTATAGTTGATGGATTATAAATTGAAAACCCATCAAAAACCTGATCATCATTGATATATTGCACTTCCTTGAATCTATGGGCTTCTACAAACTTGAGCAACCTTTGTTCTTCTTCACCATCAGGTGAGGTACTAGGGGAATACCCGGTATGATACCAACGCAGGATCTTTCTCTCGGGTTCGACCCATGTGAAGAATACGATTTCATTGCTGGTTGTAGACAATGAGACTACCAGCTGACCCGATGAATAATTCTGCCAGAAAAGCAGGTTCCCGATTTTTGTATCCTCGAGGGTGTAAAAATACCAGCCAGTTTGATTTTCTCTTAGCGTCAGAAGGTTAAGTATCTGAAAGTCATGATCTTCTGAGGCTACATCCCCGGGGGGTTGATGAGAAAGGTGTTTGAATACTCGTTGAGTAATGTGTTCCTTGGGATCTAACCCGAGGGAATGCAGGTGGACGCAAATCCCAGCCGGTATCGCTGATTTGGTTGAGAACACAGGACTATGCTTCTCAAGAAATGCACTCCAGCGCTTAACCGTCCCACCGGATATTTTAAGGTTCCTTGCCATTAATGAGTACACAAGAAATAGCCCGTGAGGATTATTCTGCAACGATAACTCGGCTAAAAATCCTTTTACACCTTGGAGCTGGAGATTGAGATACCCCGGGGCGGAGTTAATAGAATCATGGTGCGATAAAGACGGGGGGGTACCAGGATTGTTTGACAACTCGATGATAGTCCCCCGAGTAATAGGTTCATCTACCCTAGTCTTCAGTGAAACATGAAGGGTTGCACCCGGCCGGTCTAGGGATTTTACCGTTAATTCCAACAAGCCAGGCTGTTCTTTTTTCGGAGCAATATCGACTACTGAATATAAACGCCCCCGGATTCCACCTAGAGGCTGGATCTCGGGGGCTGCTTTATAGAGTATGTTTCTGTTAACGATGTATCTCGGAACAGAACGAATCATTCATTATGCACGATTTTTTTTCTTTATGAGTTCTCGAATCTTAGCAGCCTTACCAATGCGGTCTCGCAGATAATACAGCTTCGCACGACGTACTCTACCCCGCCGTTCTACCTCAATCTTCGCGATCCGAGGAGAATGAAGGGGGAATACCCGCTCCACACCAACCCCGTAGGAGTTCTTCCTAACGGTAAAGGTAGCACTGGCACCAGAGTTGTTTCTGGCGATAACAATCCCTTCATATACCTGAATACGCTCGGTCTTCCCCTCTACAATGGTGAAGTGAACCTTGACCGTGTCTCCAATAGAAAATTCCTGTATAGAATCCTTAATTTGTTCAGCTTCAATAGCCTTTATGAGATCCATAACTTCCTCCCTGTTCTTCGGCAGCAGCAAGCAATCTTGCATCTTCCTTTGTTAATTCTTTCTTTGCAAAAAGGTCAGGACGGACATGTTTTGTTTTCCGTAGTTGTTGACCTCTTCGCCATGCATTAATAGCAGCATGGTTCCCCGATAATAATACATCTGGGACCCCTATGCCCAGTACCTTTTCCGGTCTGGTAAAATGGGGATATTCGAGCAATCCATCGTTGTGACTCTCTTCCACCAAGGATTCTTGGTTGATAACACCGTCGACGAGCCGATACACGGCATCTATGATCGTTAACGTGGCAACCTCCCCTGATGATACGACATAATCACCAATGGAAATCTCATCAGTCACATAGCGTTGGATAACGCGGTGGTCTATCCCTTCGTACCGGCCACAAATAAATACCAATTCTTGTTCGTCAGCGAGGTTTTTCGCAAACTCCTGATTAAACAAACGCCCGGAGGGACTCGGGTATACTACCCGTTTTCCCAGGGCTTGAACTGAGTCCAGAGCACCTACCAGGGGTTCCGGTTTTAAGACCATTCCGGCACCCCCTCCGTAGGGATAATCATCACAGGTACGATGTTTGTCCAAGGCAAAATCACGGATATTAACAGAGCTGTACTCAATTATGTTCTTATCGACAGCCTTTGCCATGATTGAGCTTTGAAAAAAAGCATCTACAATTTCTGGAAACAAACTCAACACAGTTATTTTCATTGAAGAATCCATTCATCTACAAGGTGGATACACTTTTGCGGTATATCAACCTCGGCAATAAACTGATCTATCATGGGGATATGCACTACCCTACCGTCTGTTAATTTTGTCTCCAACAAATCGCTGGCACTGTTCTCCCAAACCGATACAACCACGCCTCTTGTAGTTTCACTAACACTTATACGGCAACCCACCAAATCGGCAATGTAATATTCACCCTGGCTGAGCTTGGAAGCCTTATCTCGTTCAACTAAGATTTCTGCGCCTCCAAGTTCTTTTACAGCTTCGGGACTATCCAATCCTTTTATCTTGGCTATGGGATTTTTCCCGGTTCCTCGTACATGTTCAATTTCTATCTGACGCTCATGTCCGTTAAAGCGGAGTATAGCTGCGGTCAATTCCTTCAAGTGGTTGATTTCACCTGAATGGCTGAACAGTTTGCACTCTCCTTTGACCCCGTGGGGGCTCTTTAGGGTTGCAACCACTATCAACCGTTGCATCAGTCCAGTATCTCTAGAACAACACGCTTTCCTGATTTGGTAGCGGAGGCACTGAGCAAGGTTCTGATAGCCTTGGCTATACGTCCATGCTTGCCAATCACCTTACCAACATCGTCTCCTGCTACCTTTAGTTCAAGGATGGTAGACTTTTCTCCCTCTATTACATTCACCTCGACACCATCAGGGTTATCAACAAGAGATTTTGCCAGATATTCAATGAGTTCTCGTTCCATACATTCCCTCCTCACTCTTACCTATTTAGGAGGAATACTTTTACTTTAGAAAAATATCCTTCTTGTTGAGCAATTTCCGTACGGTATCCGAGGGAGTTGCACCCTTTTCTAACCATTCCTTAATTTTTTCCTCTTGCACTACCAGCTGTTTATCATCAGCTTCAATAGGATGGTAAAACCCTAGTTCCTCTATTGCCTTACCATCCCGGGCGGTACGGGAATCCATTACAACTATCCGGTAGTAGGGCCGCTTCTTACTTCCGAATCTCTTCAATCGAATTTTAACACTCACCGTTGATCCTCCTATGATCCAACCAGTTGATCCACAGCTGCTCTGGAGCAGTTGAAGTATCGAATTTGAATTTTGTATCGTAACATTGATGTTCGGATCGTTTTGCCGCGGAATCCGAACAGTTCTACCGAGTACTAGCCTCAGCCTCCGAACTGTCTCATCAATTGCTGCTGATACTTTTTATTTTTTGTCATTTTTTTCATCATAAGCCGCATCTTTTCAAATTTCTTTAAAAGTTTATTTACATCGTACACCGAAGTGCCGCTGCCTTTTGCGATCCTTTTTCTCCGAGAAGGCCCTATGATCAGATGATTATCACGCTCTTTGAGAGTCATGGATAGTAGGATAGCCTCTTCACGTTTCATCTCACCTTCATCCACTGCTTCGGCAGCTTCTTGGGCCTTCAGTCCCGGAATCATGCCGAGCATAGATTCAACGCTGCCCATTTTTTTCATTTTCTTGAATTGATCAAGGTAGTCAGCCAGGGTAAAACTGGCGGACATCATTTTCTTTTGGAGCTCTATTGCTTCCTGCTCATCAAAGGCCTCCTGAGCCTTCTCAACGAGACTTACCACATCCCCCATGCCCAATATGCGGGATGCAATCCGTTCGGGGTAAAAGGGTTCGATGTCGGTTATTTTTTCACCAGTACCTATATATTTAATGGGCTGATCGGTAATGGATTTAATAGATAGTGCAGCACCACCCCGGGTATCCGAATCAAACTTAGTTAAGATTACCCCTGTAAGGCCGATCTGATCGTGGAAGGTCTTTGCAATGTCAACAGCTGCTTGTCCGGTCATGGCATCAGCAACCAACAAGGCTTCAACAGGATCTACTACCTTTTTGATCCCCTGTAATTCCTTCATTAGATCAAGATCAGCCTGCATTCGACCTGCGGTATCAACAATCAAGACATCAAACTGCTCTTTCTTCGCTCTCTGCAGGGCCGATTTAGCTACCTTACTGGGATCCTTAGCCTTTTCATCGGCGACCACTGGGATACCGTGTTGCTCCCCGAGTATCATGAGCTGCTGTATGGCGGCCGGTCTTACAAGATCAGCCGCAGCAAGCATGGGGCGTCTACCCTGGTTTTTTAGTTCTAGGGCTAGTTTTACCGAGGTCGTCGTTTTACCGGAACCTTGCAGTCCGTATAACAGAATCACACTGGTAGTGTCCGGTCCTTTAAGCTGCAGTTCCTGGCGGGTATCGCCGAGAAGCTGCACCATCCGATCGTTTATGATTTTTATGAATTGCTGACTCGGTGATACGGCTTTCAGAACCGCATCGCCTTTGGCTTCCTGGATAGTCCGATTTACAAAACGCCGAACAACCCGCAGATTGACATCCGCCTCTAACAGGGCAATTTTTATTTCCTCAACAGCATCCTCGATGTTCTTTTCAGAAATTCGAGCCTGTCCTGAGATAGATCTGATAACGTCTGTAAATTTATCTGAAATACGGTCTAACATTCAGCCTATGTCCTAAAGTATAGTAACGCTACTTATACAGATATAGGCGGGAACTGTCAAGGCTTGGGATGAGAAGTCCTTACCGTACCAATATATAGTCACGTTCCAGCTGCAATGCCGCCCCTCGAGCTTGCTGGTAGTGTGTGCTTAGGGGATATTCTTGGAGAAGCCTCCGATACAGCGAAACAGCCGTCTTGATGCTGGTTAGATCCTTTTGGGCAGCCAAATCTTGGGCTTGGGCAAATAACACGTCATCTCCGCTCCGAGAGCTCTGTATTGCAAGTTCTTCTTGTTTTATAGCTGACCGGTCAGAAACTGTTCTGAGGGATGGGCCCTGGGATACAGGCTCTACCCCTGGAACTTGATTCGGAGCTTCCTGGGGGTAATCTGGGTCTTTATCGGGCTCTGTTTGCATTGATGTAACTATCGAAATGGATTTCGTATCTTTTTTCCCGCTTTGGAGATTGTACCGTTCTAGGTCCAGGGTAATCGGTTGGGTTAGCTGTGGTTCTGCCAGGGGCTCATCACCCGTGGAATTTAAGGTAAGATGCATTCCCTCGGTACCGTACTGTAGTGAAACTACGAGATTAATCTGATCGGCGATGTACCGACCGTCTGAGATGGATAGAATCTCCCGGGGCTCACTTGCGGCAGAATCCTCTCCCTCCAAGATTCGGGTGACACTCCAGCCGAATCCGGGCAGGAAAACGGATTCCCGAAGCACCTGGGATAGGGAATACACATCATGGGGGCGTAGCCGGACGGTTTCACCCTCCGGGATTTCAGGGTCCATTTCCAGCTCATTCTGATCGGGTTGCCTTCCGGCAGCCTCAGCCTGACCGCCTTCTGCCGGCTCTCGGACCTGGCTGGGCGCCAGAGCCACGGATACAACCTCTGGAGGAGCCGTGGGGGATACCGACGGGGGGTTCGCCTCCGCTACCCTGTCCACCGCTGCAGTTTCACGATCGCCAGTCGAATTTGCCACTCTCGGTGTTGCTTCATGGTTGTCAGGCGTTTCGGGGAGACCCTGAGACGGATCGGTGGTATTGGGAAGGTTCTCCCCGCGAGAGGTTGGTACTTCAGATACATAACCGCTTTCCACGTCCAGCTTTTCTGAAATCTGCACCATCGGCAGGGGTAAGGGCTGCTCCAAGGCTATCGAAGCCGGAGCCGGACTGGGGATGAGGGGAAGCTCGGGCATTTGCCGGCTGCGCGGAATGGACGTCTGCTTGAGAACTCGGTATATCGGCAGCAACCCTGGGGACGGGGGAGTGGGAATCTCTATCACCGGGTCGGCGGAAGGGGTCCGTCTAGCGCTTATTTCCGGTAAGGCTTGTTCCGAATCTTCCGTATGCCCTGGCTTCGAGATAGGTATTTGTTGTGGAGATTCTATTGATGGTTGGTTCGGCATGCTCGCGCAGCCTCCCAGTACCACCGCCATAGTTAAGATCATTAGTCGATTAGCAGTTTTCATTGCCATCCCCTCCCGTACTAGTATCGGAACGTACCAGGGTGGGTTAAGTACTTTATGGTGCACAAACGGTTATACCCGCGCTAGATATAGGGGATAGAGATAGGTGCGGGGTCTTGAAGCCAACCCAGATATAGGTTCGCGGGGGAACACGCTACAGGCTTTTAGGTATTACATATGGTATTAATCGATTTCCATCAGCAAATCAAAATACCGCTGGCGGTTCTGTTCTGAGAGGGTGTCGGTTCCAACGGTGATGGGATCAACCCAGAACTGTTCTATATCTTCCAGGGTCCATTGGGTTCGCCGGGGACGCTGCTGAATCCAGCCGGGGTTCCAGAAATACTCAATCTCGTTCGGGATTACCAATTCGGCAGGATCTAGCTCATGGGCGGCCTGCAAGGGATCCGGGAAGGGGGTATTCAAATCTTGTTGAACCGTGGGATCTGAATCCCTCCTCCCTGGGAGCCCGGCAGAAGCACCGGTATCCCCGGGCTTGGAAGTACATCCACGCATGAGAATCACCATAAAAACCAACAACAGAACGCCAAGTACGATAAAGCCAATAATCCGTAATGGAATCTTTTTGAACAGTCCTAAAAACGCCTGTAAGATTTTTCTGGATTCCATGGTGACTCCTCCTTACCGGGGTATCTACCCCCTATGGAGATTTTGATCCGGAGTGGTTACCTCACCCTCGCCGCCGATGCGAATGGAGACTACCTTCGAAACACCGGATTCCTCCATTGTAACCCCGAGGAGGGTTCGTGCGCCGGCAACGGTTTTTTTATTGTGAGTTATCACAATGAACTGACTCGACTGGCCGAATTCCATCAGCATCGTCACAAACCTGCCCACATTGCTCTCGTCCAAGGCCGCGTCAATCTCATCGAGGAGACAGAAGGGGCTGGGTTTTACCATGTAGGTTGCAAACAGCAGGGCTACCGCGGTGAGGGAGCGCTCACCACCCGAGAGGAGGTTTATACTCTCAAGTTTTTTGCCCGGGGGCTGGGCGAAAATCTCGATTCCGGATTCTAGGACACGATCGGGTTCGGTAAGCCGGATCTCCGCCCGGCCGCCGCCGAATAGTCGTCGGAACATGGCATGAAAGTTTTTCCGGATCTTTTCATAGGTTTGGGTGAACAACTCTGCACTCTCTTGACGAATCTCAGCGGTGATACGTTCCAGGTCGGATTTGGCCTGGGCAAGATCGTCCATTTGCCCGCGAAGAAATTCATAGCGTTCCTTAACCTCGGCAAATTCTTCGGGAGCCATAAGGTTCACACTTCCAAGGCTCTTTTGCTCCTCTTTGAGGGTATCCATGTTCTTTTTTAATTCTTGGATACTATCGGTGATCTCATATATCCGATCTTCATAGGTGCTTAGTTCTTGGGAGTACCGTTCCCTAAAGTTGTTGTACAGATTCTTAATATCCGCGGAGATCTCAGCCAGGGTCATTTGCAGTTTTTCAACCTTTGCCTGGGCCTTCCCCAGTCCTGTCATACTCGTCTTAAGCTCTTTTTCCTTGCGGATCATCTCCGCATTCTTGGTGGAGATGGTTTTCTCGAGTCGCGAGAGGGTTTTTTGAAGGTTCTTTTCTTCTTTTTCCTGGGATAGCCGTTGAGATTCAACCTCTTTGATTTTATTGGAGAGGCCCTGCAGTCTTCCCTCATCCTCAGCCATCTGTTTCCGATGTTCCCGCAAGCGAGTGTACATTTCCTCGGTCTGGGTACGGGTTCGATTGATATCTTCCCGTATGGAAGCCACCTGATTCTTTAGTTGAACATCTGAAAGTTTGAGGTCTTCCAGGGTTCTTCGGTATTCTTCGACCTTTTTTCGCAGGCTATCATTTTCCTCGGTAAAATTTGTAATGCGTTCACGGTGGTTTTCAATTTCGTGGCGGAGGCTACGCATTCTTTCATCAATTCCACGTTTTCTCGTAATAATCCCTTCGGGTGCGATAAAATCATCCAAAAACCGAGGAATTGTTTCTTCCAGTTGGGTGTAGACATGATCCAGGTCGGCTATTTTTCCGTCTATATCTGATAAGCTTTCGATGAGGCCACGGATGCGATCCTGGAGTCCTTCTACCTCTCCTGTGCCTGTAAAATCGGATAACAGATCGCGTTTCCCCTGAACCGCAATTCTAATACCCTGTAACCGACCATGAAAATCTTCCGACAACTCTTCCCGCCGTTTTATAGAATACCCCGATTGTTGCAGCCCCTGATCCAATTGAGCTACGATATCGTCGGTCAACTCCGCGAGGGATTCCTGTAACCGGGTTTGCTCAGCCTCGATGGTGTGAATTTCTCGGGTGGAGGAATCTATACCCTGCTGATTATCGGCAATCCGGTCCGAGGTCCTGGTGATGGATGCTGCAAAGAATTGGATGTTTTGCTGGTTCTCCTGGACTCGGGATTCCATGGCTTTCTCAGATTTTTCTTTTTCAAGAATCGTATTCTGCACTTCCTCAATACGTTTGGAAATTACCGCTTCGGTCTCTTTATCGGATTTTAATTTATCCGAGATTTCCTGTCCCCGTTCCTGGAGGAGGGAGATTTGACTGGTCAGGTTATTCTTTTCAAGTTCAATCCCGTATAGCAGTTTTTGGGTCTCGATGAGCTCGGATTCCATGGTATTGACCTGATCGAGATTGCTCTCCACAGATTCATTAATAGTATCAATCCGGTGTTTTAATTCATCCCGTTCCTTGGCTGCAACGGCCAGCTCCTTATTCCGCTTATCCTTTGCCTCTAGGAGATCTCGAAGTTTAAGAAGCTGGATAGATAGCTCAACCGAAAAGGTCTCATCCTTAAGTTCCCGATAGCGTACCGTCTTTTCAGACTGCTTCTTAAGGGCGTCATAACTGCGCTTGACCTCGGAGAGGATGCTTTCTACCTGCCGCATATTCTCTTCGGTGCGTAAGAGCTTGCGCTCTGCCTCTTGCCCCCTCACCTTAAATTTAGTGATGGCGGCGGCTTCCTCAAAAATCAGCCGCCGCTCCTCCGGTTTATTCGAGAGCACCTGATCTATCTTCCCCTGCTCCATGATGGAGTAGGCTGATTTTCCCACCCCTGTATCATAAAACAGTTCACGGAGTTCCTTGAGGCGCACCGGAGTGTTGTTAATATAGTATTCACTGTCTCCGTTTCGATATAAGCGGCGTTTCACCGATACTTCCGGCATGTCCAGGGGTAATAAATTGTGATCGTTTTGCAGGGTAAGTGTGACTTCAGCAACATTGAGTGCCTTCCGGGCCTCTGTACCATTGAAGATTACATCCTCCATCTTATCTGCCCGTAGGCTCTTCGTGGCCTGCTCACCTAACACCCATTTGATGGCGTCCACCACGTTGCTCTTCCCGCATCCATTGGGGCCAAGCAGGGCAGATACGCCATCGCTGAATTGGATAAGACTCTTGTCAGCAAATGATTTAAATCCAAAGATTTCAATACTCTTGAGAAACACAGATACCTTCTTTTCTATTCGGCGGTTGAGGGATCTAGTAACGCCGCAGTTGCTATTGTTCACCCAAGCTATCACCAAGGGGGTGGAGCGTCAATATTCTTGCAGTTTCACGGGAATACAACTATCCTGAGATTATACCAGAAACCAAGATCCTAGGAGGAGTTATGATCAGTTCGAAAATCCAGAGTGCGGATTGGAAATCCGAAAAGCATGCACCGGTTATTGAGTGCAAACCACAGGGTGAAAAACAGGGTTCATACAGTGTTACTGTAAGTGTGGGAAAGGAAATTCCACATCCCAATACCACTGAGCACCATATTTCCTGGATCCAGCTTTTTTTCTTGCCCCAGGACGGCACATTTCCCATTCAACTCGGAGAGGCTAGATTCACTGCCCATGGTGAGTCGGCTCAGGGTGCGAATCAGGGTCCTGCATACTCCGTACCGGAGGCTCGCTTTCAGGTAACGATCACTGGCCAAGGAACCCTCCAAGCTATTAGCTACTGCAACATTCACGGCCTATGGCAGAGTGAAATCCCCCTGGCATAACAATGCCCCTGGTCCATACCTAGTTCCATTGCCCTAGCCGACCATTTATGGTATCTATCAGCACCATGTATGTATGCGGACTTGATGAAGCTGGGCGGGGGCCGCTTTGCGGCCCCGTAACGGCTGGGGCAGTCATACTCCCGGAGGAGTATAATCACCCACTGTATAAGGACAGTAAAAAACTCACAGAAAAAAAACGACGACTCATCGCGGAAGAGATTAGGGGATCCTCGCATCCCTGGGGGATAGGATGGGCCAGCCATCGAGAAATTGACAGTATGAACATCCACAATGCGACCCTGCTTGCCATGACCCGTGCTTGGGAGGATCTTGTACGCCGGTCCGGTGCAAGTCAGCTTGAGATCATCCTCGAGCAGGGGCTCGCTATCCTGGTGGACGGGAAGTTTGTCCCGCCTATTCCCGGTTTTACCGGGGAGATTCTTCCGGTTGTCAAGGGTGATCAATTAGTCACCGCCATTTCTGCTGCATCAATTCTTGCGAAAACCGAACGTGATGCCTGGCTGGATGATTGGTGTACTGAGAACGACCAAGATGACCGGTACGGCCTACGAAAGCACAAGGGGTATCCCACCGAATTTCATCGGAAAAAGATCGCCGAGTACGGTCCCAGTGAAATTCACCGTCTGAGCTTCCGTCTGCCCCAGGGATAATCGCCGACGATATAGAAACTAGCTACGAGAAATTACTTCACTATAAACGAGGATATATGCGTAACACATCACAAATTCTTCCCCCCGGGGAGGTTATTCGACAATTCATAACGGCCGGTGAAAAGAAGATCCAGCAACCGTCTCGGCAATTTTTTCTGTCGTCAGTACTTGGAGGCGCGTATGTGGCCTTGGGTTGTTTATTGGCTCTTGGGGTTGCCGGGGGGATCCCCGGGATTGCTGCAGCCAACCCCGGTCTGCCTAAGCTCCTGTTCGGGGTAATGTTCCCCCTGGGATTGATTTTGGTGGTATTCACCGGCGCCGATTTGTTTACAAGCGACTGTGCTATCTTTACGGTTTCTTGGTTGAGCAAACGAACCCCCTTGAAGGCGGTAGCGCCGCGGTTGCTTCTCAGCTACGGGGGCAATTTCATTGGCGCTATGGTGGTTCTATTTATTGTGGCTATACCGAGCGGTTTTCTTGGCCATGAACCCTGGAGCGCATATTTTGCGGGGATTGCCGAGGGTAAAACGAGTCACAGCTTTTTACTCTCCCTTCTGAAGGGAGTCGGGGCGAACTGGCTGGTTTGTTTAGCAGCCTGGATGGGGACTGCAGCTTCTGACGCCCCGGGGAAAATGCTAGGGATATGGTTACCGGTTATGGCCTTTGTCACCCTAGGGCTTGAGCATAGCATTGCGAATTTTTTCCTTATTCCCGGTGGAATGATGAGCGGAAGCACGAATACCATTATCGAGATGTTCGCTACCAACATAATACCGGTAACCCTTGGGAATATGCTCGGAGGGATTTTTCTGGTCGGCGTGCCCCAGACGCTCTTGTTCTTACAGAATGATTCTGCGGAGTAATTGCACCCCATGTTGATTTGTCGTGATGTTTGTCCCTGTCCTTGCAGCCCACGAACCTGAGTATTCTATATAGTGACCTGCGTACTGGTACTGTACTAACATACCAAGTTGTGCCAAGGAAAAAATGTACTGGGGTAAGCCAGGGGAACCCTGGGATAATGAATTATTGGTAGGCGAGAAAGAGCGTCCGATCGGAATCGAACCGACATCTCCAGCTTGGAAGGCTGGGGTAATAACCATTATACGACGGACGCTTGCTGGGCTAATGTATACAGAAATGAAATATTTTTGTCAACAAGGGTTCGAAAATTGTGTTGCTCTTTATCCGAATACCCTGGGTTGACGGTATACTAGGATCAGGGGCTCGTGCATCTAGTGCCGGAACAATTACCGCAGTTAAGAGATCACTTTGGGGTATGATTTTTTGCGCATTCAGGCTATAGTCCCCGAAGAGATTTATGAAGGGAGATAGTATGGTAAAGAAAAGTATTGCCGTTCTTATGTTAGTATTCCTTAGTATAGCGGGTGTATTTGCTGGGGATTATGATGAACTTCGCGAGGTAATGGAAGAAATACTCGAGGTTCAGCAGGATTTGATTGATGGACTTGACGGGGCGGAAACCGCTGAAGAGGTAGCCTCGGTTATCGTCATTTGGGGTGAGGCGTTGAATGAGATTGGTCCGAAGATGACCGCCATTGAGGAAAAATACCCGGAAATCGTTGATATGCAGGAACCACCCGAAGAAGTGGCCGATATCGCTGCAGAACTTGAAGCTCTCGATGAGAAATTAGCAACTTCCATGATGAAGATCTACTCATATTATGAGGATCCGGCGGTACAAGAAGCCATGGAAAGTCTTCAGTAACAGGAAAGGGATGCATACATGGGCGTACGTGGCGAAATTTTTTCTACGAGGGTGATATCTGATCGACGGACATTCTTTTTCAATGTGAAGGAGAATCGTCGGGGAGATAAGTTTCTCAATATTGTAGAAAGCCGAAAAAATGTGAATGAGGATTTTGACCGCTCTCAGATTATGATTTATGAAGAAGATGTGGACCGTTTCGTTGAGGAACTAGAAAAAGCCGTCAAGGCATTAAAGACTCGTTCCTAGGTACAAAATGGATTGGATATTGGTTCCGTTCCTCATTCTTGGTTGGGTGTTAACTGTTCTGTTCTTTATCCTCTGGCTGCTCAACCGGGGGATATCGGCCCAACTGAAAAACCAAGTTCAAATAGAACGTGAGCTGCGTCTTGAACAGAGCAGAGATTTTTCCGAGACTCGAGAATACTTGACCAGCGTATTGCCCCGCAAAACCTTAGAGCTTCTCGAGTCAAAGGAACACAGCTCTACCAGCCAGCAGATCCAAGTTCTGCAGCAACACTTATCGCCGGTACTTCGGGAATTAACTCAGCTCAATCAAACCATGCATAGCAGGCAGAAGGATGAGGCCTTTTTTAAAGGGGGACTCGAACGGGAGCTTCAGAACCTGGTGAACCTGAATCAGACCCTTTCCGAGGAGGCTCATAATCTTGCCAGGGCGCTGGAAGGTCAGAACAAATCCCAGGGGATCTGGGGTGAGATGGTTCTGGAACGATTGCTTGAGTCTGCGGGGTTAGAAGCAGGCAGAGATTTTGAGCTTCAAAAAAGCTTCCGGTTGGGAGGAGGAACGATTCTCCGGCCGGACGTTGTAATCACCCTACCAAAAGAGCGTTTCCTGGTAATCGATGCGAAGGTAAGTCTTAAGTCCTATATGGATGTTATCGCTGCATCGCAAGAGGTGGAGCGGGCTGCTGCAACGAAGCGTCTGGTTGGGAGCATACGGGGGCACATTAAGTCCTTGGGAGAAAAACACTATGAGTTGCTTCATAAGTCATCGAGCATTGAGGCTGTATTGCTTTTCATGCCGATAGAAGGAGCGCTTGCTGCAGCCCTCTCCTCGGATTCCGGAATTTTGGAGTACGCTTTTTCCAAGAGAATCATTATTTGCTCCCCCAGCAGTCTCTTGCTCACCATTAAGATCGTTAATACCCTCTGGTTACAGGATTCCAAGGACGGCAGAACCGAAGCGCTGTTGGAATTAAGCGATGAGCTGACCCGCAGCTTAAAGCGATTATTTGAGGATCTGCAGAATCTTGACTCTAAACTTACTGCTTCCCAGGATTTGGTGGATCGTATGCTTACAAGGTTTACCGCGAAACGCGGAGGACTGCTGCCTACCCTGGATTCTATCGCAAAAAAACGGGACCAATGACCGCTACTGCACAACCACGGGTAAGCGAGATGCAAGAACTTGGACGGTTCCTCCCTTTTCATCCAGTCGATCACCGTCGAACTGTAAGAAACGACGCCGGCGCGTTTTTATAACCACCTGCTTGGCTTTGTACTGATGAAGATCCTTGAGATGCTGGCTCTGACCGCTCAACACATTGAACATCATAGTAATCAGAGCGCCGATCCCGGGTTGTTTATAGACCATGACGTGGAGGTACCCGCTATTCAAACTGGCAGTTGGGTTTATTACAATGCGCCCGGCGTAGTATTTTCCATTGGAAATAATTACCTGATAGCCGCTTACGACGACCTTTTGTAAGTCGTCATCATATATTTCAAGGGTTGTGAGGGGCGGCTTTCTTCTGGTGAGGGTCCGGAGAACCGCGAGCACGTAGGCAAACTTCCCGAAGAACTTTTTTTCCGCCTTATACACACTGTGGACCGTTAACGCGTCTATGCCCGAGGAAACCATGAGAACGAAGGGATGCTCGTTTATCATTCCCAGGTCAATGTGTTTGATTCGTCCGGTTCTCCATAGACTCAGGGCCTTAACCGGATCCTGGGGAATAAATAACTCTTTGGATAGTACGTTCGCTGTTCCGTGGGGAATGATAAGTATGGGCAAGGGATTGTCGATCATCCCCTCCACTACTTCCCGCACGGTTCCATCTCCTCCCAACACAACCACGGCATCCTTACCTTCCCGGTAGCTTTGAATGATCCTTCCGCCATCCCCTCGGTGCCTGGTGTACTCAATCTGCAGGGTGATGTTGTGTTGCTCTGCATAGGCGGTGAGCCGATGCATTGTCAGGGTAAGCCACCTCCGCCGGCCTGCCGCCGGATTGATGATACATAAGAGGGTGGCTGGTTTGTCTGCGTTTTTTCTAATCAAGATTATTTACCTTTCCTGAAACTGTTGGTATAACAGGGTATGCAAAAACCAATTAAAAAAATACTCAATTTGATAATGTTTTTCCAGCTTTTTACCGCTGGGGCGTTCAATCCTATACAGAGTCTCTATTTTACCCAACATCTTGGTTTTTCAGGAACCCAAACCGGATTAATACTTTCGTTCGCTGTGGTGTCGGCTATTCTGGCGCCGCTGCTGAGTTCCCTGGTGGTGGACCGGATTCTTTCCGCCCGCAGGCTGCTGATGGTGCTCCATGGCGTTTCGGCAGGTGCGGGAGTGTTTTTTTCTTTCCAGGATAATTTTATCCTCGTCCTGCTGAGTTATTTTATTTTTATGATCACCCAGGGACCAACGGTAGGGCTTGTAAACGCCGTTACCTTTGCGAACCTACCCGAACCCACAAAAAGTTTCGGCGGCGTACGGATGTTTGGGACCCTGGGATGGATGGTCGCCGGTTGGTCCTTCGGTTTGGTGGGGCATCTACTCTCGGTCTTGGGGGGTGATGCTTCCGGGACCTCTGTCCTGCTTCCATGGGCTTTCAGAATTGCTGCGCTAGGATCCCTCTTGACCCTTCTGTTTGCTGCGATCCTTCCGGGAAAACCTAAGCCTGTTTCGGTTCCACGAAGCCTGAAGGATATGATTCCCCGGGAGGCTTTGGCTGTCTTGGGACGACCGGAGATCCTGCTGCTGATGATGGTGTATTTTGTGTCGGGGATCTCTGATCGATTTTATGTGTTCGGTGCTGGACCCTATCTTAGCATGATAGGGTTTTCCCAGGCTCAGATCAGTCCCATCCTCACCATAGGGCAGATCGCTGAGGTTCCTGCCCTCTTTTTCCTCGGACGATTGCTAAAACGATTCGGGTTTAGAACCGTTTTTTCAATAGGATTGATTGCTCAGGTGGCACGATTCGCGATTTTTGGCTATGGAACCCATCCCGTCCTGGTATTCTTCGCTGTGGGATTAAATAGCCTGGTATTTGGCTTCTTTTACGCGGGGGCTACGGTATTTATTGATAGCCACACAGACATCGAGAGCCGGAGCAGTGTTCATCAGTTGATTAACCTCGTGTTTATGGGATTGGGAAGCTTAGTTGGAAATACCCTGGCGGGGGTGGTTTCCGATCTCATACCCGGTACTCAGAAATTTGGGAGCACATTCTGGACAGTCCCCTTCTGGGGTTCAGTCATACTGTTAACCCTGACCTGGGTTTTGGTGTTTCCACGAATTTTCCGAAAACCATTACAGAGCTCATCATAAGCTGTGGTACACCCAACATTCATGGTAAAATGCCGTTTCTTCTGTTACACTTGTCTGGGGAGGATCTTCATTTGAATAGCAGCCACGATCAAGTCACCGATGATCTACTCGTATTTAGCGATGAGTCGACTCCTGATGCCGTTGATTTACCGAAAGATGACACCACCTGGAAAATTTTAATTGTTGATGATGATGAACAAGTTCATAAGGTTACCACCCTCGCCCTCTCCCATGTTCTGGTTCACGGAAGGAGTTTAGAGTTCCTCCATGCCTTCACCTCAGCCGAGGCTATGGAGATCCTACAAACGACTGACGATATCGCCGCATTGTTATTAGATGTAGTGATGGAACGGGATGATGCCGGTCTTTTTTTAATCAAGGCGATTAGGGAAGATCTCGGGAACCAGAAAATTCGAATAATTCTCCGTACCGGTCAACCGGGATACGCCCCAGAGCTCGAGGTCATTCAGCAATACGATATAAACGACTATAAAATGAAGTCGGAGCTGACCCGGACGCGCCTTATAACCTCCATTACAACTGCATTACGATCCTATGATCAGATTAAACGGATCGAAGAAAGCCGGCTCGGCCTTCAGCAGATTATCAGGGCCTCCTCTGAGTTACTAAGCATCCATTCCCTGGGAGAGTATTCAGCAGCGTTGATTCGTCAAATCGGTTCCATTTTGGATACATCAATTCTTTCGGCTGCTTGTCTCCAAGGAAGGCTGCCCCTCTCAAGTGAAAGTACTTCCCTTCTCTATAGCCTTGGGGACCCTCCCTTCCTGGATGTCAATATGAATGCCCAGGGAGATCCTGAAGACCAAAACCGGGGAGTTATTGATTACCTTGTTCCAAAATTAGAGAAAAAACGCTCATGGTTTAGGAATGATGAGGCGCTGCTGTTCATTTCTGGTGTGGAAGACCGATGGCATGCAATTTATCTCGTTCTTGATACCGTATTAAATGATGGAAAACAGCGATTACTTGAGGTATTTGCAGCCAATCTCGGTGTAGGATTCCGTAACATTGAATTGGTACAAAACTTAGAGAACTTCGCGTTTTTTGATCCCCTGACCGCCCTTCCAAATAAAACAAGGTTCACAGAGATTATCGATTCTACCCTCAAGTCAAGCAACGTAAACCAACTAGTGGTTATGCTGGACATTGATGATTTTTCGGAACTAAACGATAGCCTTGGTCATGAACATGGCGATGCCTTACTTAAAGCAGTGGCGGAACGGCTGGTAAGTAATTATACCGGATCCTTTGTCATAGCACGTATAGCCGGGGATACCTTTGGAATTCTTGGCCCTGAGGGATTACTACGACCTCAAATGATTCTAAGCCTCTTCGAGGAGCCATTCTTAATTTCCGAAACCCCCTTTCCCATCCGAATAACTTTGGGGTTAGTTCACCTCCAAGATGTAGAAACCGGCGCTGAGGCTGTTAAAAACTCTAATATTGCCATGAAACGGGCAAAATCTAGTGCACGCAGCAGATTTCTGTATTTTTCATCAGCTATGAAGGATACCATTCACCGGCGGATGCTAATTTCAAAGGATCTGAAGCCAGCGTTGTTGAACAAAGAGTTTATTCTTCACTACCAACCGCAAATAGATTTAACCCGGGGTCAAACCGTAGGCACCGAAGCGTTAATACGGTGGAAACGACCCACAGGGGAAATCGTCCCGCCGTTCCATTTCATTTCTGTTGCGGAGAGTTCCGGAATAATAAATGATATAGGAAGATGGGTTTTCTCCGAGGCATGCAGGCAGGCCTTGGAATGGCATGCCATGGGTGATCCCTCGTGGAAACCCCGGATGGCGATCAACGTATCCATGCGCCAGGTTCATAATCCGAACTTTTTACCCTTTTTATCCCATGTTATACGAGACTATGGGATCGAACCCGATTTACTAGAGATTGAGATTACCGAATCTCTCGTCATGCAGGATGCTGAGAGGGTCATCGACTTATTGAAAAAAATAAAGGACCTGGGGATGCGGATCGCCATTGATGATTTTGGTACGGGATTTTCCTCGCTTAACTACCTGCTTCGGCTGCCCATCGATCGCTTAAAAATTGATAGAAGCTTTATTCTCAACCTTGAAACCGACCGCCGGTCCAAGGTGCTTACTGAGGTAGTAATACAGCTTGCGCAGCAACTGGAATTGGGAGTAATCGCCGAAGGCGTTGAAAACCAGCAACAAATTGAACTCGTTAGATCCATGGGGTGTAATGAGGTTCAAGGTTTCTTCTATTCAAAGCCCCTGCCCCCGGATGATTTAATCACCTGGGTTCGAAACAGTCACTCAGACATAAACAATTCTTAATTAACGAGGTCTTCATGAAAAAGGTAGAGAACAATAGAGTAGTAACATTGGATTATGAATTACGCGATGCTTCGGACAACACAGTACTAGATTCCTCGGCTGAGAATGGGCGCTTGCCATACCTGCATGGAAGCAAGTTCCTGATGCCAGGGCTTGAGGCTGCGTTGGAAGGTAAGAGCCTTGGTGAGCGGGTTGAGCTTACCCTAAGCGGAGACCAAGCCTACGGCGACTATGACGAGAAGATGGTTTTCACCATACCTCGGAAGGAATTTCCCGATCATATAGAGGTTGAAGTCGGCCTCGAATTCGAGGCAGAGATACAAGACGAACTTCGGTATTGTACGGTTACCCAGGCAGAACATGATTTGATCACCGTGAATGCAAATCACCCTCTCGCGGGAAGGACTCTAACCGTATGGGCGAAAATAACAGATATCCGTGAAGCAAGCCAGGAAGAACTGGAGCATGGACATGTCCACGAGGATGGTGAGGACTGTGACGAATAATCAAAGTGCTGCGAAGCGCTTTTCGGAACGTCCCGAGGTTCTCCAAAATTACCCACTCCTGCAAAACCTCGGTGTCTTTGATCATATTGAGGATTTGAAATACCAGATCCGGGATCTTGAAGAGCTCTTACAGGAGGCTTCAGGGATTTTTTCGCAGAAAACCATCGATGGTCTCATGGACTATATTGTCAGCTGCATCTCGAATAAGTTCATACCAACGGACCTCACGGTGGTTCTTCATGATAGGAACACAGGAGCGAAGGTTTTTAGTTATAAAAACCTTCGTAAACGTGACACTACCATTGTGATGGACAGTATCAAGCCCTTTGAGGATTTTTTCCTGCGTTTTCCTAATACCATCCATTTTGATCTTTTTGAATACCAATTCAACCACCCGGAGTTATTAGAACCATTGAAGGAGTACCATCCACAGATTGTTGTGCCGGTTATCGGCATGGCGGGTTTATACGGGCTTATTATATTCGGGCCCAAATTACTCGAATCCCAGTACATCGATGAAGAGATTGGCTACATTGACAGATTGATGAAATTCACTGCGATTGCCATCCAGAATATCATGAATTACCAAAACGCAGTGACCGATGTAAAGACCGGTCTTTATAACCATTCTTTTTTTATGAAGCGACTCCATGAGGAATGGTCTAACGCTGAACGGTACCGCAGCGATATTGGATTGCTGATTCTAGACATTGACCATTTCAAGACCTTCAATGACCGCTACGGTCATCTTGCAGGCGATGAGGTGATCATCAGTATTGCCGAATGTATCCGGGATTCCGTCCGGACCGGGGATGTGGTCGCCCGTTTCGGCGGTGAGGAGTTTACCGTCCTCCTCCTCCACAGCGATAGAATAAAGACCTGGAACTCTGCAGAGCGGATACGCCGCAGGATTCAGGAGACAGAGGTTCTGTATAGGGATGAAATCCTCCGGGTAACGGTAAGTATTGGCTGTGCGACCCTTAGCTATCAGGTTCCTGATACAATGGATGATTTTATTCAAAATGCAGATTCAGCGTTATATAAGGCAAAAGACTTGGGTCGAAACCGCTGTATTATGTACGGTGAAAGCCTCTTATTTACGGCCTTAATGTCTGAGTCAGGGGTTGGGGTCGATTGCTAAGAATACCCTTCGCCCTGATTGGGTCCGTAATAACAATTCGAAACGCACGTCGTAACGGTATCCAGGGACAATGTGGCTAAGGTGAGCATTACCTTTTTTTTACCCTATATAGTAAGCTTCCCTTGGAACACTATTTTTGCTTTTCCGGAAATATGAACATAGTTTGAGTCTATCTCTAGATTAATAATTCCTGGGCGATATGAGACCTGCTTGGCAATTAGATGTGATTTACCTAGCGTATCACCCCAATATTTCGCTAATAGAGTATGAACTGAACCAGTAACCGGATCTTCATTAACTCCCGCCCAAGGGTTAAAATACCTAGTTTCAAAATCAGCACTAGTACTTTTTTTTGTTATTCCAATTCCGTTTGAATAGATACCTTTATTTTGAAACATATATTCATATTTCGGCTTAATTAATTTTATATTGCAATTTTCTTTAATTACTAGAACAACTTTTTTTGTTTTTGTTCCATAAAAACACTCTTCAATTTCAATGTTTTCAAAAAAATCATTGTAGATTTCTTGTTTTTCAAGTGGAGCATAATCATCTAGTGGAAATTTCATGGAAATAGATTCATCTTGCTTTATTTCTACATTGTATTGATTTGCAAAGCTTTTAAAGGTGATATATCTATAATTAAAGGTATCAAAAAGCACTTTACTAGCAGCAAGTGTGGCATGACCGCATAACGTCATTTCCTTATTTGGAGAAAACCATCGAATAGTATATTCTGTATTATTTATTCTTCTGATAAAAGCGGTTTCAGACTTTCCCATATCTATCGCAATTTTTAACATTAATTCATCTGGAATGCTCTCTTTGTAAATGATTACGCCGGCAGGATTTCCTTCAGCGAGGTTCTCACTAAAAGCATTTACAATATATGACTCTAGTTTCATTTTTTCTCCACCATCAAAGACATCAGCTTAACCCGTTGTAGGGTGCGCAAGAGCTAGTAACCTGAGATTTTGAGGACCCTAGCAGCGGTGTGGTTCTGTAGAGCCTACTCAAATATACCGAGGTGGACATTTTTTCTTACTGTCTCGGCGGGGAATAGCTTACCGTTCATACATACGTATACTCCGTGCGGAAGGAGTTGGACGGCAGAGATACTGCAACCCAGGTTAAAGATTGCATCAGATCCACTAACCGAGTAGGGTATCATGGCTCCGGTAAGCACGATTGTTTTTTCTTTACCTCGGAAGGTTGACAGCAGTGTTCGTGCGGTCACATCCATGGTATCGGTACCATGGGTGATTATTATCCAATCCTCCTCAGAGGATACACAGGCATCGATGATTTTACGCCGATCTTCCTCGACCATTTCAAGGCTATCTTTGAGCTGGTTGATTTCCAATGTTATGGGAATGGTACACCGTACCTGCTTAAGGATTTCAGGAAGATGGGTCTTTCTTAGAGTAAGCTCACCACGTAGTTCATCATACTGCTTATCAAAGGTTCCGCCGGTGATGATGATTCGGATCGTTTTCTGTTGCTTCTGTTTGAGTTCCATGTCATCCCCATTTCCACGATATTAATGCCCCGGTGATAATTGCGATACCGCCGAGTATACTAAAAATACTCGGCATGGAGGAGAGTATCAGACCGTCTATGATCATTGAGAATACGATATTCGCATAATTAAAAATTGAAACCCTATTGGGGTTCCCCCGTTGGTATGCCAGGGTTAAAAACCACTGTCCTACTCCAGCTAGGAGTCCTAAAACAAGAAGTTGGAAAAACTCAGACTGGGTCGGTCCGGAGAGACTAATAAGAAAAGGGATGGTGGAAATAAAGCTGAACACCGCGAAATAGGCCATGATGGCTAAGGGGTTTTCCTTGGAGCCTATTTTTCCGATGATAGTATAGGCCAGTCCCGCTGCGGCCGCACCCAATACCCCCGCTATACCGGCCGCAAGCTGTATACTACCGGTTGTTTGTTGAGCCGACTGCAATACGAGCACAGCGCCGGTAAAGGCCAACACCAAAGCAAGGATCTGAACCATCCGAGGTCGGATCTTGGATAATAAGAAAGCAAACAGTAAAACAAAAAAGGGAGACAACCTATTGAGCATACTGGCATCCCCAAGGCTTAGGTATTGAAGGCTGTAGAAATACCCAAGAATACCAAGAGTACCAGCTAGTCCTCTAAACAGTAAGAGCAGTCTGTTACCAGGACGGCCAAGAAGTTCAGTAACCGGTCTGCGTGCATAGACCTGTAGTCCGAGGATAATGATAAACACTACCCCGTTTCTGAATAGGATTTTAATGGGGAGAGCAACCCCACTCAGATTTTTAACAAAGAAGCCCATAACCGCGAAGGATAGGGCTGAGATGAGCATATAAAGTATCGGCTTCTTGTCTGTCATTCTTGTTCCTACATCGCTAGTACGCCGGGAATACCGAAGGGGCGGTGTTCATCCCGCCCCTTCGGTTCGCTTACACTCTATGCCCATTCGAGAGGGACGGTACAACCGATAGGTTTGTTACCACTATTAAATATCACATTGGCCGGCCATACATGCCAATTCTTGAGCGGCGGTTGTTAAATCACGTTCCTCGTACCTATAAATCTTCGAGAAGTCGATATGGGGAAAATCTTTTGTCAAGCGCTGATATTCATCGGCCGTGATTTCAACGTAGGGCATTTGATCGTATTGCGCATCTACCGCAGGAAGAAAGGCCATACCGCCGATTTTGTCCTGATGATCCCAGATCCATTTGATGATATCAATAACCTCATCTGATTTATAGGTAATGGTAACCGAGGGATTATGCTCGGTGTAGTGAATTTTATTCTGCAGCCAGTAGTCGCATTGTTTCATAGCATCCCGAGTATTCCTGGTAATGGCGTGTTCAGGGCTTTTAACCGGGAAATGAGCGACCCAGGTATTAGCATTTTCCACGGTTTGCCCGTTTTCAGGATCCATCGGAACCCCCTCATCTTGAAGGACCTTGAAGATGGGGGTATGAGCTCCAACCCGGACGTTCCGGATATAATGCGGGGCCCAGCGGGCATGGAGGCCTGAGGAACTGTTCAGCAGCTGGCTGGAGTTTCCTGAGGGTTTAACAGCGGTTACTGCAACAGATTGGTTAATGCCAAGCTTTTGAGCATAAACACGGTTTGTCTCAACGGCTACATACCGGAGTCTGCTCTGAACATCCGGATCCTGGCATACAGGACTATCCAATTGTCCGTTTAGATCCACCCCGAGGAGGCGTTCTTCTTCACAGTTCTGCTTCCATTGAGGACGCAGGCCTGGGAAGCTCGTAGCCATGGATTGAATGGTTCCAAGAATCGTTGCCACCTCTACCTTGTCTTTGAGTGACTCAAAGGTGTCATCCTGCCGGGCTATGGCACTGGTCAGATTACAGAATTGGAAGGGGCGGAGAATGATCTCGCCGCAGGGGTTTGTGCCGAATTCGGCATACGCCCGGCGTTCCGGTCTGTTCTCAACAGCGGCTCTCCGATTGAAGATACCGGGTTCTCCCCTACCCGAGGTGACCATATCCAATACAAACTTAGCGATTTCCTGCTGGGATAGCTCGCGGTTCGGCCACACCGCCGAGTTATTGGCGTTCCAGCGCTGAGCGTTCTTTTGCCAAAAGTCGCCGTCCTTGCAGTGTCTCATCTCTTGATCGTCATAATCGAATAGGGAAATCATAGCTGTTCTGCGTACACCACCACTCACCGCAGCGCCGCCCACAGCACACATGATATCGTGGGCATCGAGGGAAGTCAGAAACCCTCCCTGACGAGCCATTACGCGTTCTCTCGCGAAGTTCAGCATCTGACGCAGGGGTTCCGGTCCTGAGGCTCTACCGCCCTTAATTTTAAGCGGGGCTCCGGCGGGTCGTACCTCTGAAAAGTCGAAATCAACATCCTCACCGGCGAACCAGGTTTCAAGTCCGGTCCGTAAGGCATCCGACCAGCCCTCTGAGGTATCCTGCACAACGTATGATCCGCGGTGTTTTCCCGTCTGTCGAAGGATTCTTGGCATGTTTTCTATGTAATGCCGTTCCACACTGTAACCAACTCCGCAACCGTTCATACTTATGATGAGGGCCTCGACAAACGAATCAATGCTATCAACAGGAAGGTATGAACAATTGTAAATGGCGATATTGCTTCGGCGGGCCGGATCACCTGCCATAGCCAGAAGCCTCATAGATGGCATTACCTTCATTTCAAGGATTGCCTTCTGAATCCGATCATAGTCCTTCTGAGATAGCTTGTTCTCAGAGATTTCCTTCAGGTACCCCACGGCCCGATTCACGGTTTCTAACCATGTTTCTCTTCTACCGAGATCATAGTTGAACCTGGAGTATTTATCATAAAATTGGAACTTTTGAATTTGCGTAGGGAAATACACGTCTGATTCATCAAAAGCAGTTTTCACTTCAGGAGGTACCGGGCGTACCTTCCGCATTTTTTCATGCTCTGCGCGGTATAAGATGTACGCCTTAGCAGCCTCGTATTCGCCTGCAGCTTGGAGAACCATCTCAACTATATCTTGGACCTGCTCAACTGTTGGCAGGTCAAATTTAGCAGCGACGACGTTTACAACCTGATGGGTCAATTCTTCGGTTGAGGTCTGGCTCTGCTGCTTTATACTCAGAAAACAACGGTCAAGGGCATTTTTAATTCGGCTTGGATCGAAGAGCTCTTTTCGGCCGTCCCGCTTTAACACCTGGCCGGGTAATCCCTTGCCTCCTGCAGCTGTATATACTGCTTCAGGCTGGTGCTGGAGATCGAGCTTTCCAACAGCTATCTTTTTCTCAGTCTTCATGAAACCTCCCTTGCACCACCATATATGGTGGTGTTAGGTGGAAGGTAACACAACCTACAGCGTAGTGCAAGGTTTTGACTCGCAAAATGCGATTTTTCCTCCACGGATTATTGTGAGGGTTAGTCGCTATTCTATCCTTCGTAACGCACGTTCAGCAGCACGCTGAATAGCCGGGTGTTGACCATCAGCCAGAAATCCATCTATTCGTTCTCTATGGCTCTCCCCTCCCTGATTGGACAAACCCCGAATGCCATAGATCTTAATCGTTATTTCACCATGATCCAACATCCGTTCGAACACGGGAACGGCCTCTGGATCAGTGCTTTCCGATAGGGCCTTGCAGATTGCGTCTAGAATTCGTGAGTTCGGTTTTTCCCACTCCTCTTCGATGATCTTAAGGAGCAGGGTTTTACCGAAGCTGAACTTCTTTTCAGCAAGGTAGCTGTATAATTGCACTCGAATTGCCTCCGGGGTGGTTCCCGATTCTGCATCTTCAAGGATTATACTCCATGCATAGTCACTGTCATAAGCAGTCAAGGTTTCATAGCCAGTCAGCCGCACAACTCGTTCCGGGTCACGTTGTGCTACAAACCCTACTGCTGGCTCCAACTCCGGTATCGGATTGTCACGTAGATTCCTGAGTATGCCTTGCCGAATCCGCCAATAGGAATCCTTCAAACCGTCAGAAAAGATTGGAGAAATTTCTTCCCTGGGAAAATTTGATAAGGAACTCATCACTGAGGTACGGATTAGCACCTCATCTGACTCTACCAATTCCTTCAATACCGGTAACGACTCCTTATCCGCCATCAGCCCTAAAGCCTCTATGGCAGACTGACGTAATAGGGTTTCCTCACTAGCATCGGTGGCACTTTCTTCAAGAAAATCCCGGTCTTCCGGCACTGAGAGGGTACCCAATGAACGCAGAATCTGCGCTTTAATGGAGGTACTTTGGCGATCTTTCTCGTATAATTCTTTTAGGGTATCACTGTACGTTGGGTCTCCCTTTTCTCCGATTATGGGGATGACCGCAGCTATAAGGTTATTATTCGAGCCCTGGAGGATCTCGGTAATAACATCCCATAGATCTTTCGTGAGAGGACGCTCATCATTTTTAATGAAGGAAAGGTATCTGATAACGAGATTATCACTCACATCCTGGTAAAATAGTAATTCCCGCTGTACCTCCGGGTACAATCTAAAATCTTCCACTTCAATGAAGAAATCTATGATCTTTTCTCGAACGCTGGACCGCGAATCTTCGAAAATGTCTGCAATTTCATCATAGAGATCAACAATTTCTTCAGATTGAATTTCATCTATGGTAGCAATTACCTCGGAATCAATCCCAAAGCGGAGGGTCTGACGCCAAATCTCCTCCTGTTTTTCGCGAGCCTCGGTAATACTACGTTCGGTCTGATCCTGGGATTCCCCAGCAGCCCCGTCATCTGTTTGTGGAAACCCCGGCGCCCGTGCCAGGAGAACAAACACAACCGTAATCAGGGGAATGAGGGATCTTTTTATGCTGTCATTGGGGTGGCAATCGTTTCTTGAAAGCAAGATTCACTACCTCCACTTTTAGAATAATATAGGATACAACGATGATGAGTACACTACCTATACCGATAACAAGAATTCTGAGCCAATTCAATCCGGTGCTGCCCAGGGCCCACCAATCTGCAGGAAACACTAGCCCGTTGAGTACGACAATATACCCAGCCATTAGGAGGGTAGAAACACAGGTCTTCCAAAAGGTGGGTAGAAACCCTCTGAGATTCAATCCGCCAAGATCCTTGCGGGCGCGGATGAAGAGAAACCAGAGGCCAACCCCTGCAGCAATGCTATTCGCCAAGGCTAGTCCGGCAACCCGGAGGACCGTCTCCTTCAGCCAGAGCGAAAGCCCTACATCCAGTACTAGGATTAGTAATGCATTGTAGATCGGTGTTTTAAAGTCTTTTCTCGAATAAAAGAACCGTTGAAATAGGTTCCCGCTGGCAGAAAAAAACAATCCGATGCTTAGGTATAATAACACCTCGGCGGCCATGGCTGTATGGTGGGGCATAAAGGCTCCGCGCTGTAAGGCGGGTCCAATTATTTCCTTCCCGAGAAGCATAAGGAGAACCGCAGAGGGTACAAGGAGGGCGAATAACGCCCGGAGACCGAAGGTAAGGGTCTGCCGGATCCCCTGGGTCTCACCCAGGGCAGTCTGCCGACTCATCCGAGGATAGAGAACCGTTATGACACTGGCTGAGAAAATCCCAAAGGGTAATTGCCAAAAGACCAGGGCATTGCTAAGGGCTGTACCGCTTCCCGGCTCGAGGCCGCTGGCGAAACGAACAGCGATCTGTTGGTTCACGGTGAAGACCGCAGAGGATAACACGACAGGCCCCCAGAACCGGAGGATCTTCCTGAATTCCGGATTAGAAAAATTCCAATCTGGTTTAATGGAGAATCCGTAGGACCGAAACGTTGGAAGCTGGACCAGTATCTGGGCAAACCCGCCGGTGAGCACCCCCACCGCCATCGAAAAAATCCCCAGCGATTCATGGAGGAATATGATCGAGCCGATTACGGTAACTGAAAACAATACGGGGGTGATGGCAGGGACAAGGAAGTGGTTACAGCTATTGAGGGTTCCCATGAGCACCGAGGCGATGGAGATCAACAGGATATATGAAATCAGCCAGCGGAAGAGGTCTACAGCCAGGGCCTGATCGCCTGGGTCGGGGAAATTGAAGATAATCGCAGATACCTGGGGGGCGAAGATAATCGTTAGAAACAAGAAGGGAACAAGAATTGCCAACTGAAAGGCAAGGAGGTTTCCGACTATCCTCCGGGCCTTTGAACCGTCCGGGGCGGTAACCATCGATTCGGTGAGTACGGGAATAAAAGCCGACGATAGGGCGCCTTCGGCCAGGAGCTTCCGCAGATTATTGGGTACGGTGAATACAAGATTCAGGATATCAGCCTTCCCGTCCCCGCCAAAAAACATGCTTACCAGGGCAATTCTGATAAATCCAAGGAGACGGCTGAGCAGGGTTGAAACCATCACGATAAACGTGGAGCGGGAGGTTGACTGAAGGGATGTTTTTGCGGTGTCGCTCATATCGTATTCCCCATCCCTCTTCCATAGCGCTCGAGGAATGTATTTTTGTATTCTAGAAACCGGTTCTCTTCAATAGCGGTTCGAATCTCCGTCATGAAGGTATGAAGAAACCAGAGGTTGTGTCTGGTTGCTAACATGGGACCCAACATCTCCCCCGCCTTGAAGAGGTGCCGGAGATATGCCCGGGAGTACATGGATATGGGGCTATCCAAATCTATAGGCTGGGTATCCCGGCGGTACCGTTCATTTTTAATATTAATCCTGCCATCCCTGCTAAAAAAGTAGCCGTTTCTGGCGACCCGGGTGGGGAATACACAGTCAAACATATCAATTCCCGCTTCCACTGCGGAGAGAATGTAGTCAGGGGTGCCGATTCCCATAACATACTTCGGTTTACCTGTAGGAAGCAGCGGAGCTGTGTAGTGTAGAAAATGCTCAAACACCTCAGGCGGTTCTCCTACGGACAGTCCTCCGATGGCATACCCGGGAAAATCAAGCTCTGAAAGTTCCTGGGCGGATTGCGCCCTGAGATCCTCAAAAAAGTTCCCCTGGACGATACCGAAGGCAGCGCCCCGGTAGTCCCCGAGGCTCTGCTGCCAGGCATCCTTGGCGCGTTTTGCCCAGCGGGTGGTAGTGGTCAATGCTTTATGAGCACTCTTCTTGTCGATCCCGTGTTCGGTGCAGACATCAAGAACCATCTGAATATCGGAGCCTAATACTCTCTGAATCTCTACGACTGACTCAGGGGTAAGCATATGCTTAGAACCGTCAATATGGCTGCGAAATTGTACGCCTTCATCGGTGATTTTACGAAAGGGTGAAAGAGAAAATACCTGGAATCCACCAGAATCTGTGAGGATATTTCGGTTCCAGGTGGAAAACTCATGGAGCCCGCCGAAGTCTGCAATAACTTCTGTTCCCGGTCGCAGATAAAGGTGGTAGGTGTTCCCTAAAATGATCTCGAAGCCAATATCTTCAACCATCTGATGACTTAAGGCCTTAACAGTTCCCTGGGTTCCTACGGGCATAAACACCGGTGTCTGCACCCGGCCGTGGGGCAGCTGTATTTCTCCCCGTCTGGCCTGACAAAACTCATCCCTGTGTTTCAGGGTAAATATGGGTTGATTCACAATACTATCCTAAGGTTTATTACGTTTTTGCACGAGCCAGCAGGGTGATTCCAATGAGCAAAAAAAGGAATACTCCTATCCAAGCCCCTACCCAAGGGGGAATGAGACCCGTCTCAGCCAAAAGCCCGCCGACCATTTGAATGACATAATATACAACAGAGACTCCCAAGGACACAAGCAAGCTTAGGAGGAGGATATTCTTCTTAAAGTTCCCGCCTATGGCTGAACTAATAACCATGACAATCAACGGAGTGAGGGCAAAGGCATAGCGCTCATAGTACTGGGTTAACTCTTTGCGGGGTGGCAAGCCGGAGCTCTCTAACACGGAGATCCATTCTCGTGCTTCCGAAATGGTCATATCCTCAATGGAATCCCTGAGCCGCTGGAAATCCTCGGGAGGCTTGGTGAGCAGTTCACTGGAATACTGGGTATGAAAAATAGAATCACCCTCTAACTCTCCATGAATATTCACATTGTAGATCCATGCATTCTCAAACACCCAGGCTCCCTGGGAATCGTCCCAGCGTGCAAGGCTACTGATAATCCGCTGAACCGGGTTTCCCCGATCATCCCGAACGAGCACGCTAACCTCGGACAGGCTCTTCTCGGAGTGGTTATAGTATGCAGCCTGGTACACAACCCGACCGGCATCACTTAGGCGGGTTACATTCGCCGAATTCAAGCTGGCCGAACGTCGTAGTAGCACGGCACTGAGCTCATTTTTCTGTTCAAGGGTTTGTATTACTACTCCCTCTTCAAAATAGAAGCTACCCACACTCAGCAACCCTCCAAGAATGATGAGAGGAAGGACAAACCGGATATGGGGGATCCCGGCGGCGAAGACCGCTATAAGTTCATTATTAGAATAGATGATCCCCAGGGAAAACGATACGGAGAATAAGAGCGCGATGGGCAGGCTGAGTTGCAGGCTCTTTGGAAGGAATAGTAACTGCACCTCCATGATCCTTGAAAAGGGAACCTCCAGGGTCAGGTAGCGGTTCAGATTAGAGAAGAGATCGCCCAATTCGATTATGAGTACGAAAAACAACAGAGAGACCAGAAATATCTGTAAAAAATGGAAAAGAATAAAGCGCGAAAGGGTTCGGAGCATGGATTACCTCCTGGTTTTCACGGTGTAGAGGATGACACCTGCCAAAACCATCATCACATTCGGAAACAACATAGCTACCATTGGCGGAATTCTGAGGTTCTGCACCCCCAGGGCCTCGCCGCCTAAGAGAAGCGCCCAATAGACCACCGCAAAGAGCACACCAATACCGAAGCCTACAGCCCGCCCGTTATGCCTGGCTATGAGGCCTACGGGAAAACCGAGGATGATGAAGGTAAAACACGCGAAGGGGATGGAGAACTTTTTCCAAAATTCGATTTTATACAGTTGGAGGGTCCGGTCGACCCGTGGCTGGTTCCGAAGATCATCGATCTGGGTAATCAGCCCCTGCAATTGAGGGCCATCACCACCGCTGTGGTAGGCACTGATTAACCGGCTAAGGGCCAGGGCTATCTCTCGATCGGCCCTCAACCAGCGATCTTGCAACACCCCTTCCCTGGCTAGTATTAAATCGTAAACATCTAGACTGCTCATTTCCCGGGCGCTGGGGTTTCGGATACTGCTGGTTAACTGGTTGAGCAGGATGGAATACACCATGGTATCCGAGGTGGTGAGGGTGTAATCCCTGGGATTCTCAATATCAGCCTCATGAATTGTTACCCCCCCCAGGGAGAGGGAGATAACCCCGTCCTGTTTTGCATTCCTAATAATCTGAGCGGTTTCGGCGGAGATGATTCTGTTCGTCTGTTCCTCCCCCTGATCTAAAATCACTACCTGATAAACAATTCCGGACCTCACATCCCCGGTGATAATCGTTGATTCATCGTACCGTTGAATAGAATTGGGCTGGAGCACCAACTCAGAGTTGCTAAATAGAAGTTCCTGGTACAGTTGGGTATACCGCAGGGTGCCGAGGGGAAGGAAGTAATCATTTGTTACGAAAGAGATCCCGGAAAAGAGAAGCCCCACCGCCATGAGCGGTATAAATATCCTGGGAAGACTGATGCCGGATGCTTGCAGGGCAAGGATTTCATTATCCGAGGCCAATTTCCCGGTGGTCATGAGCACGGCAAGCAGGGTACCGAAGGGAAAGGAGAGTGCAACAATGGCAGGCATGGCGAATACTATGAGTCGCAGGGTATCAATTATAGAAACATTTTCCGAGAGCCTATCCCTGGCAATGACTAGGATTTGGTTTACAAAAAAAATGACAATGAAAAACAGAAAGGCTACGGTAAACGAAAAAAGGAACTCTTTAATGGTGTACCGAACCAGAACCGAACTCCAGGAGCGTCTATTTTCTGATTGCATCTTCGGTTGAACCAAATCCACCGGAGCCCCTTTCGGTTTCCTCGAGTCCCTCCAGGGAACTGTACTGGAGGGTTGCCTGAACCACGGGAGCAAACACGAGTTGCGCAATTCTCATACCTGGTTCAACGGTATAATCGGAATCCCCAAGATTGATCATGATAACCTTTATCTCGCCTCGATAATCTGCATCAATCGTACCGGGGCTATTCACGCAGGTAATCCCGTGTTTTATGGCGAGCCCCGATCGCGGCCGGACCTGAGCCTCGTAGCCATCCGGAACAGCCAAGAACAACCCGGTAGGAATTAATCCTCGTTGCCCCGGTTTCAATACAATCCCCTGATCCAGGACAGCGATCAGATCCATACCCGAAGAATGGCTTGTTGCATAAAAAGGCTCAGCTTCTGGGAGAAACCGAGCCCTTATAGAAATTCGCGGATGCATACGTGATAAACCTCGCAGGCTATCGCCGTGGTCGATCCATGGCGCCGCCATCCTCGTCATCAAGAACCAGGGCCAGGTTTACACGACCCATCTTATCGATTTCGATAAGTCTTACCGGTACCTGCTGATTGAGTTCAAGGACATCATTCACGGAGTTGATTCTCCGTTTTGCCATCTTACTTATATGGCAGAGTCCCTCTTTCCCTGGGAGGAATTCGATGAAGGCACCGAAGTCTACAATCCGCCGGACTACACCGTCATAGACCTTTCCAATTTCCGGCTCCTGCAGCAGGGCAAGGAAGCTATCCTTGGCTTGCTCAGCCTTCTGGGCATTCTTACAGTAGATAGTCACTGACCCATCATTATCAATATTGGTTTCTACCCCGTATTTCTCATTTATACTCTTGATTGTCTTACCGGAAGGTCCAATCAGAATACCGATTTTCTCCGGATCAACCTTGAAGGTAATAATCCGCGGAGCATACTGGGATAGCTCGGCCATGGGCTTGGCAATAACCTGGTTCATAATACCAAGAATATGCATACGCCCCTTCCTGGCTTGCTCCAAGGCGGCCTTCATGATCTCGGGAGATACGTTTTTGATCTTAATGTCCATCTGGAAGGCGGTTATTCCGTCTTCGGTTCCAGCGACCTTAAAGTCCATATCTCCGAGATGGTCCTCTTCACCGAGAATATCTGAGAGCACAACGGCTGAATCACCCTCGGAGATGAGTCCCATGGCGATTCCTGCTACCGGCTTTTTAATAGGAACACCCGAGTTGAGAAGCGCGAGGCTTCCACCGCAAACCGTGGCCATGGAGGAGGAACCATTCGATTCCAGTACCTCGGAAACAATACGAATAGTGTACGGGAAGCTACCCTTCTCCGGTAAAACGCCGTGCAAAGCCCGATGGGCAAGGTGGCCATGTCCGATTTCCCGGCGGCCCGTTCCCAGTCGACCGGTCTCCCCGACACTGTAGGGCGGGAAGTTATAATGGAGCATGAAGTTTTCCCGTCGGTCGCCGTCAATGTCGTCCATAATCTGCTCGTCATAAACGGTTCCAAGGGTGGTTACTGCCAGCGCCTGGGTTTCGCCCCGGGTAAAAAGGGCTGATCCATGAACCCTGGGAAGTACATCAATTTCGCAGGTTATCGGCCTGATGTCCTCAGGACTCCGGCCATCAACCCGTTTCTTTTCATTGATGATGCTCTTCCGGAGAATTTCGTACTCCATATCGCCGAAGATCGCCTTAAACTGCTTTGCATTCTCTTCGGTAATACGGTCAGCAAACTCTTCAGTTGCCTGGGTTACCACTGCATTGATGGCTGCATACCGTTCAAACTTGCCCTTAACGAAACAAGCTTCTTCGATGGCAGCGTAATACTTATCGTATACCTCGGCTTTGAACTCTATTTCAGCCTTTTGTTCGGCCAATGGGAGCTTCTCTTTGCCGATGAGGCGGCGCAACTCTTCCTGAGCCTCGCAGATGGTCACGATTGCTGCATGACCGACCTCGATGGCTTCAAGCATCAAGGCCTCGGAGACCTGATGGGCGCCCCCTTCAACCATGGTAACACCCTCGGCCGAACCGGCAATGGTGATATCCAGTTCACTACGCGTGATTTGATCAAAGGTTGGGTTCACCACATGGTGCCCGTCAACATAACAAACCCGAACGGCTCCGATGGGGCCATCGAAGGGGATGTCGGAGATATGTACCGCGGCAGAGGCCGCAACGATAGCAATCACATCCGGCGGATTTATCTGATCGGTGGAAACAACCGTGGGAACAACCTGGATTTCCCGCTTAAAGGCCTTATCAAAGAGGGGTCTCATGGGCCTGTCGATCAAGCGGGAAACAAGAATTTCTTTATCCTTCGGACGAGCTTCACGTTTCAGAAAACCGCCGGGGATCTTACCGGCAGCGTAGTACTTTTCGTTGTATTCCACAGTCAGCGGTACGTAATCCAGATCATCCACAGGGCGAGATCCACAGCATGCCGTTGCCAACACAGCCGAACCGCCATAGGTTGCGAAAACCGCACCGTTTGCCTGTTTTGCCATCCGCCCAGTTTCAAGGGTTAACGTCTCTTCTCCGATAGCAAGAGTTATTGTTTGCATAGGATCTCCTTCCCTGTTTTAACGCTTATTTTCTTAGATTGAGGGAGGAAATCAATTCACGGTACGCCTCAAGATTCTTACCCTTCAGATACTTTAGCAGCCGTCGTCGCTGACCAACCAGCTTAAGCAATCCGCGTCGGGAGCTATGATCCTTCTTGTGGGTCTTCAAATGCTCGGTCAGATCGGTAATCCTCTTGGTTAATAGAGCAACCTGCACCTCAGTCTTGCCGGTATCAGTCGCTGATGTACCGAACTTTTCAACAATTCCTGCAATTTCTTCTTTTGTCACGGACATGTACAATTCTCCTTCTGTCCTAATTAATGTATGTATCGTCGAATTCAATAAAGGCGATCTGGCTCTCCAGTTCATCGCTCTGCCACACCAGCCCTGAATCACGGCATGTAACCATCCCCTGGACTCGTGCCCCATCACGGTGAACCATTGTAACACAATGCTCACCCCGCTGGGGCAGAACCTGGGATACCATTTCATGGTAAATCTGGGTTTCATCCCCGTGGCGAAGGAGGGGGATTCCGCGCAGATCAACGGTATAACAATGCCCTAGTAGGTTATTTGCCTCTGATATAGAGGCATTTCGTACAGCCTTTCTGATTCGAGTGCTGCTTATAGGCTCGTCATTATGGTACGCCAATGGGAGGATGTCAACCCAAGGAAATTGGCCGGAAAGCTCCTTTCCCGTCATTCCAGGGAAGACCCCCAGCTTAAAATTCTCCCCTATGGTAAAGGAATCCAGTCTGAGGAGCTTCGAAAGGGTGTTCATAAACTCCTCAGCCCCGGTATGCCGAAGCTTATGGCTGAATGGAACCAGCAGAATCCCTTCCAGACCCTCCGCTTCCAAGAGGGTGAGCTTCTGGTTGAGACTAGAAATGGATCCGAGAAACTGCCCCGGATCGAGGACCCTTCCGGGGTTTTCTATGAAGGTTATGGCCCAGGGATGTCCTCCCCGGGTTTCGGCCAGGTACTTTGCGCGATGGATGAGAGTCCGGTGACCCCGATGAACCCCGTCAAAAACGCCCATAGTGGCTGCTATTCTATAGTCGTCAGGGAACAGTTCGGGGTGTAATTGGTCATAGTGAAGTATTTCCATAGTCAGTACGCCGGGGAATCTGCAGGATCTGTGGGCTGTACCCAATTAAAGGTGATTTGACTGCCCGAAGCATCCAGGGAAGCAATGATGTGTTCCCGGGAATCTATTAAAAATAGGATACTCCCCTGGTGGGATGACCTAGCAACCCTGGTTAGAAGGGTCTCCGCCAGGATGCCCTGTTGAACCAACCCCTGCTCTTCAGGGCTGATTTCCATATATCCGGCTCCGGGAATAGCGTTAATAAAGGACAACCCCGTAAGATACCCCGGGGATTCCGCGAAGTCCTCCGGACCGGCGGCTGCATCAACCGAAAACGAACCGATGGATTGGCGATGCAATCGGGTGAGGGTGGCGCAGGAGCCGCAACGTTGGGCAATATCCCGAGCAAGGGATCGTATATAGGTACCCTTAGAACAGGTTACCTGAAACTCAAGAAAATCACTCCCTTGATTTACGATCTTCAGATCTCTGATGGTAACCTGTCGGGCGGGCATGGTAACTTCCTCTCCTTGGAGTTGCCGCTGGTATGCTCGTTTCCCCTTGATGTGAATCGCCGAGAACACAGGAGGAACCTGGGCGTACTCGCCGATAAAGGAAAGAGCCGCATCCCGGGCCTCCTGCTGGTCGGGCAAGGGGCAGGTTTTTTCAACCCTGCCCTCGGGATCAAGGGTATCGGTCTGACTGCCGAAGTGGAGAGTTCCGTGGTAGGTTTTATCCTGCCCGGTAAAGAGGGGAACCATCTTCGTAGCCTTACCCACCAAGACGATCAACAAGCCCGAGGCGAATTTATCTAAGGTGCCGCAATGACCGACCTTGGTGGTGGACAAGACCCGTTTTACCGATGAGAGGGCTTTAAAAGAGGTTATCCCTGGGGGCTTATTGAGTAGAATCAGGGCCGGCTGGGGGTGCTTGGAATTCTTCATCTTCATCATGGCTCACGAGGGATTCAAGTTTTTTCGTCAGCTCGAATCCTTCCTGAATGCCAGCCTCCACGGTAAACCGAAGCTTCGGGGTGTTCCGGGTTTTCAACTCTCGTCCTAATCCGGACTGAATGAATCCAGCAGCATGGTTAAGTCCATCGACTCCCTTTTGCAGGTGTTGCTGATCCATGTATCCCGAGACTCCGATTTCCGCATACGCTAGGTCTTTTGATACCTTGCACGAAACTAGGGTGAGCAAGGAACCCACACGTGGATCCTTGATCTCACCCCTCATTATGTATCCGCTCACTATCTGGAGAATCAATTTTTCAACCCGAGTTTGACGGATGGAGCTCATTTCTTCTTTTTCTCCGAACTCTTCTTAATCTCTTCCAGCGTTGGACCGAGCTTCTTGGCAACTTCCTTCATGACAAAGACTTCCATGGTGTCCCCGGTCTGTATATCGATCCAGTTCTCAAGACCGATACCACACTCAAAGCCAGCCTTAACCTCTTTCGCGTCATCTTTAAAGCGGCGCAGTGAGACTATGGGGCCGGTGAAGATTTCGATACCGTCACGGATAAGATGAACCTGAGCATTTCGCCGAACCTCACCGTTGGTCACGTAGGAACCGGCTATCACACCCTGCTTCGGAACCTTGAAGGTCTCTCGAACCTCGACGGTACCAATCTGCTCTTCTCTGAGCTCGGGCGATAGCATTCCTTCCATTGCCTGGCGGATATCCTCAACAACATCGTAGATGATACTGTATTTTCGGATCTCTACCTTTTCTTGATCAGCAAAGGCCTGGGCCTTGGGCGTCGGACGGACGTGGAACCCGATGATAATAGCGTTTGAAGCAGCAGCAAGCATGATGTCCCGTTCGTTAATCGCTCCAGCGGCGGCCTGCACTACCACAAGGTGAATTTCCTGGGTACTCAGTTTTTCCAGGGCGGATTGGATGGCTTCTACGGAGCCGTGAACATCACCCTTGATGATTACCTTAAGCTCCTGAATCTCTCCCTGCTGAATTGAATCGTAGAGGTTATCCAGGGTTATTTTCTTAACGTTCTTAGCGTTTTCAACCTTCTGCAGTTCTTGCCTTTTTTCACCAACCTGACGGGCCATTCGGTCGGATTCCGTTACCTGGAAGGGGACACCCGCCTCGGGGATGCCGGTAAATCCAAGGATCTCAACAGGCATACTTGGGCCCGCTTCGTCAACCTTTTGACCGCGATCATTGAACATCGCCCGGACCTTACCGGGATATACGCCGGCAACAAAGCTGTCGCCAACCTTCAGACATCCCCGCTCAATGAGCACCGTCGAAACGGTACCGCGTCCCTGGTCAATGCGGCTTTCAATCACCTTACCCTCGGCTACACCCTTATAGTTGGCTTTGAGTTCCATGACCTCAGCCTGGAGCAGAACCGCATCAAGCAGCTCATTGATTCCCTCACCCTTAAGGGCTGAAATCGGGCAGCTCATAACATCACCACCCCAGTCCTCGGTAAGCAATCCGCGGTCAGCCAGCTGCTGTTTTACCCGGTCGATGTTCGCTTCGGGAAGATCAACCTTATTGATAGCAATGATAATAGGGACCTTCGCATCCTTTGCATGGCTGATGGCCTCCAAGGTTTGGGGCATTACCCCGTCGTTGGCCGCTACAACCAGGATGACAATATCGGTCACCTGCGCTCCCCTGGCCCTCATCAGCGTAAAGGCTTCGTGTCCGGGAGTATCGATAAAGGTTACCTTTCCGCGGGAGGTCTCCACCTGGTACGCACCGATGTGCTGGGTAATACCGCCGGCTTCATCGTTGACAACGTTTGTCTTCCGAATCGCATCCAGCAGCTTGGTTTTACCATGGTCGACGTGACCCATAACGGTAACGATGGGGGGCCTATGCTCCAAATCCGCTTCGGTATCCTTGGGAGATTCGATCAGGGTCTCATCATACAGGGATACGATATTGACCTTACAGTCATACTCAGCGGCCAGGATCTGGGCAGTATCTGCATCGATCTGCTGGTTGATGGTTACCATCATGCCCATGGCCATGAGTTTGGCAATAAGATCAGAGGCCTTAAGATTCATCTTCTTTGCGAGCTCACTAACCGTTATGACTTCCATGATGGAAACTTCTTTGGGTACGGGGTTAGTTTTTATCTTTGGCTTCTTAGACTTAAAGTGGATCTCTTTTTCCTGATGACGATCCCTCTTCTGGAAATTATCCTTCTTTTTTGCCTTAAAGAACTTTTTGCTTGAAGCCTTCTTTTCTTCCGGTGCTGCATCCGGGGGCGGAGGCGTGCTGCCGGGTCTTCCACCGGGGCCGCCGGGGCGGAAATTCCGCTGAGGGGGCCGGGGAGGTCTGTTCCGGTCTCCACCAGGACCTCCCGGTCCTCCCTGCTGGCCTCTACCTGGGCCGGAATTACGGTCGGGACCTACATACCGTCCGCCGACGATCCCTGCCTTGGTGGGATAGGAGCGCTTACCGGATGAGGTGTCCCGGCCAGCCAAATTGCCCTGTTTTCGAGCCAGATTACCGGCTTGACGGGGTCCTGCGGCGCGCGGTCGATTCTCTCCGGGCTTTGCATCGGGTGTGGTCTTTCGCGGAGCTTTTTCAGGATTAGGCTTTGTCTGACTTCCGCTCGAAGGTTGACTTGAAGCAGACTTCGCCTCCTTCGGGGGCGTCTTAGTCTCTTCACCTCTCTCCTGGGAGGCCTCAGTGTCCCGCTTGACAGGCTTCGCCTGCCCTTCGCGTTCTTCATGGTCCGTATGAACCTTCTTCTTAATTACAACTTTCTTCTTAACAACCCGCTTCCGGCTATCGGAAGAAGTTTTGTCCTGAGGGGAGGTTGCTTCATCATCCTTACGATGCTTTATGAGAGTTGCCTTAGGCTTTTGTTCGCTCTTCTCAGTATTCTGGTCGTCAGACATAATCCACCTTTATAAAAATCTTTACCTATTTCTCGTCACCTGAGGATGGGCATCATTCTTCATCCTCTTCTTCAATTATTTCCACATTCTCAGCAATTACCCGTTGAACGGTATCCAGCTCCGAAGAATCCAACCCGGGGATACCGGCGAGCTCGTCGTCATTCCTCGATAGGAAATCAACGATTGTTGTAATTCCATAATCACCTAACGCCTTTATGGCTGTTTCAGGTACTCCGGGCAGCTCGCTGATGAGGGTTTCATCATCCTCTTCATACTCAACAAAATCATCGTCACCATAGTACGCGTCTTTTTCATTCTCTTCAAGCACCTGGGTTTCATCGTCCTCGGCTTCTTCACCTTCGCCGGACGGTTCATCATATTCATCCTCCAGATCCTCAGCAGGCTGCTCTTCAGCAGGAGCAAAGACCTCGTCCTCGACAATCTCGAGATTTTCCTCAATTGTTTTCCGTAGTAAATCAATGTCGTCTTGATCAAGGCCTGGAAGCTCAGCCAGCTGTTCCTCGGATAGGGAAACAAGGTCCTCGATGTACTCAATATTATCCTTGGCCAGGGTAGCGACGATTCGGTCGGGAATACCAGGAAGCTCACCTACTCGTTCGATCTCCTCGTCCTCTTCGATATCACTGAACAGGTTGTTCACCGCAGCCTTGGTAATATTGGAAATATCCATTTCAGCAAATTGGGCTTCGGTTTTAACGTCAATATTCCAATCCACTAAGCGATTTGCAAGACGGACGTTCAATCCTTGCTTTCCAATAGCCAGACTTAATTGATCGTCAGGTACAATAGCCAGAACATTCCGCTTAGGTTCATCCAGGATAATCACCTGGGAAACCTGGGCGGGGCTGAGAGCATTTTTAATGAAGTTCCGGGGATCGGTGTCGTATTTCAGGATATCAATTTTTTCGCCTTCTAACTCACGAACGATCGACTGAATACGCACCCCCTTGAGACCAACACAGGCGCCGACAGGATCTACATCCCCGCGGTTCGCATAGACCGCCAACTTGGTCCGATACCCGGGCTCGCGGACGATTTTGAATATTTCAACGGTTCCATCATAGATTTCGGGAACCTCAAGTTCAAAGATCTTCCTGACGAACTCGGGGTGTGTTCGGGATAAAATTATCTGCAGCCCGGTCTGGGCCTTGGTCACCTCGTGAATATAGGCTCTGATCCGATCGTTGGGCCTGTAACTCTCCCGGGGGGATTGAAATCTTCGGGGAAGGAGTCCTTCAATTTTGCCGAGATCCACAAAAATATTACCGTTGCGTTCGCGCTGATAATACCCGATGATCATTTCTCCGACCTTATCTTTATACTCGGAGTAGAGGGTATCTTTTTGAATCTCCCGCAGGTCCTGCCGTGCCTTCTGCTTGGCACTCTGTACGGCCACGCGATCAAACTCCTGGGGATTCACTTCAATCAGAAGCTCATCACCAATCTCGCATTCATCGTTCAGCTTTAAAGCATCTTCCAATGCGATCTCAAGAGCGGGATCCATTACCTCTTCAACGATTTCCTTCCGAGCGAAGAGACTCACTTCCTCGCCGTTCTCGCTGAATCGTACAACAGCATTCTCGGTAGTATTGTACTTACGCTTGTAGGCGGCGAGCAAGAAATCCTCAATTGTCTTTTTTACGAGCTCCTCAGAGATACCTTTATCCTGTACCAGGAGCCGAATTGCGTCAGCTAATCCAGAAGCCATGACTACTTGACCTCCCATTTATAATCTAGTTGTCCCTTTACTATATTAGAAAAAGGCACGGTGGTTTCACCTGCTTCCTGATGAATGGTGACAGAATCAGAATTACTCTGGGATATGGTCCCCTCAATCCAATCCTGGCTATCTCTCAGCAATAGGCGAACCTGTTTACCGGTAAAAATTTCATACTCCCGAGGGGATTTTATCTTACGATCCAGCCCAGGAGAACTGATTTCAAGATGAATATCTCTGCTGTCCAGGATGATTTCCAATCGGGGAAGTAAGGTTCGGTACACAAGAGCGCACTCATCGCTCCCCACACCCTGGTCGCTATAAATAATAACCCGGGTTTGGTGGGTTCCCTTGGTATTTCCATAGTTTAGTTCCACCAGCGAAAAACCCAAGCCTTCTACAACGGGGGCAACTTGATCTAACAGGGTATTCAACTCAATTCCCATAGTTGGGGCACCTCATTTTCCATTTCCGGACGGACATACAAACCATCGTTCTTGATCAGCTCAAACCATTTCTTGGTGCGCAAAAGCCTGTACCATTCCCCATTCACGGCGCTTTCTCGGAACCAAAACCCGGGCATCCCCGCTATATCGGGTGTAGTGTACAACCTTTGCGCGCTATCAATATATTTGCTTGTATACAAAAAAAGAGCCGTTCGACGACTCTCCTGAATCATGCGAAAATATATTGTCCAGGAAACAATACCACGGCACTGAAGAAAGGTCAATCCTGGGCAATGGTTATGCCATACACTCCTAGGTACCCTGCGGATCTAAGCAGATCGGAGCATGCGCGTAAACTCGCACCTGTGGTTGAAATATCATCAATTAATACAGCAACCTCATGGGTTGTAGGCTTCCTGCCGGCGGAGAGCGTATACTGCAGTCTTGCCTGGTTGAAACGGGTCCGCCGGTCCGCGGTTTTTTGCGATTTTCCCTGTATCCTAGCTATGCATGGATTGAATGACCAACCCGAATCCCGGCAGATCCTCTGAACGCAGTAATGCACCGGATCGTATCCCCGGCTGAGGATGCCTGATGTCGACCCGGGTACCGGAATAAAATCAGCACTCCGGGAAATACCAGGGGGCAGCCCCTCAATTGCCCTCTCTAGTAACCACATCCAGAGAGGGAGCGCCGGGCGGTAATTTTGAAACTTAACTATGGCCAACAGATCCTTGGAAAGACCCCGGTAGAGGAGCAGGGAGTACACCTCGGGAACATAGAGGGATGCACTCTGTTCTCGGCACGCAAAACAGCGGCGCTCCCCGTCCCCAGCGGAATTGAGCAGGGATGGATTTCGCTTCGGTTCGGAATGGTGTTGATCCCCGTCCTCCACTGAATTTAGCAGCTCCCTGCCACAGCAGCGGCATGTTGCGGCGGGGCTCCAGACAATGCGGCCAGTACATTCCCGGCACAACCCCGGAACAGAACCTCCGCCCCCCCCTTGTGGGACTGCAGCAGGGCACTCTTCCGTGCCTTGGGAACCCCAGAGCGGCCTGCCGCAAAGGAGACAAAACGTGAAGGTATGGTAACTCATATAGGATACAACCGTGCAAAAACGGTACCGTGCTTCAAGGTTCCAATGGAACGTTCCCTGTTTTGCCGATAATCACCAGCTCCTGGGGGCGGAAACCCATCGATATCCTATTTTTTCAATGATTCCTGAAAACGGGCTAGAATCGTGAGGGCCTGCAAGGGGGTAGTTGTCCCAATATCGATGTTTTTTAACTCCAGGGAAATCTCCTCCAGGGGATCGAACAATCTTTTCTGGGGCTTGGAACCCTGCTTTCCTGGTTTTCCCGGATTAAACGCAGGAACATCGAAATGGTTTAGCAACTCCTGGGCACGCTCGATGACCATTCTGGGGATACCTGCAAGCTGGGCAACATGGATACCGTAGGAATTGGATGAGGCTTTCGGAACTACCCTGCGGAGAAATACGATCTCGCCATCTTCATCATCCACCTGGAGGGATAAATTTTGAAGGTTGGGATGGCTCAGCTCGGTTAGCTCGTGATAGTGGGTTGCAAAGAGGGTCCGGGCCTTGATGGTGTTTAGCACGTATTCACTGACGGCCCAGGCGATGGAAAGCCCGTCCTGGGTCGAGGTACCCCGCCCGACCTCATCCATAATAATGAGGCTGCGTTCGGTAGCGGTTCGGAGGATCAGGGCAGTCTCATTCATCTCGACAAGGAAGGTTGATTCCCCCCGGGCAAGATTATCGCTCGCCCCTACCCTGCAGAACACCTTGTCGCAAATACCTATTTTGGCCCTGTCAGCCGGCACGAAGCTGCCAATCTGGGCGAGGATGGTAATTAGCGCATTTTGCCTGAGGTAGGTACTCTTTCCGGCCATGTTCGGGCCGGTAATGAGGGCAAATCGACCCGATGTCGATCCCTTTTTAGACGATAATTCGAGACTGTTTGGAACAAACTCCCCGTGGCTCAGATGGGCCTCCACCACCGGATGGCGGCCCCCCTCTATATCCAGCAGTACCTCTTCGACGAGTTCCGGGGCAACGTATCCCCGCAGGGTAGCGACCCGGGCAAGGGACTGAATGCAATCCGTTTCCGCAACGAGCTTGCTTACCTCGAGGATGTCCTGAACCCTCTGGCGAACCTGCTGACGCACCTGGATGAAACACTGACGCTCCAGTTCGATCAACCTGTCAGAGGCCAGGGTTATCTTCGATTCCAGTTCCCCCAGCCGCTCCGTGGTATACCGCTCGGCATTCACCAGGGATTGGCGACGGATAAAATGCTCGGGCACCTTCGAGACCTGGCCCTTGGAAACCTCCAGGTGATAGCCGATTATCTTATTGTACTTGAGTTTTAGATTCTGAATGCCCGACTGGTCCCGTTCCTGGGAAAGGTAGGACTCCAGGGTCTCCCGACTGTTTTCCTTCAGTGATCGGATCTCGTCCACTTCGGGACTGTAACCCGGGCGGATGAGCCGGCCTTCGGTCAGCAAGATGGAAGGATTCTCAATTATTGCATTCTCAATGAGGGCGGTTATCTCCTGCAAGCCCTGACGACTATGTTCCGGCACTCCCCCGCCCAGGTTCGCACCGGAGAGGAGATCGAGGAGTTCGATGGAGAGCGAGAGGGAGGTACCGAGGCTCAGCAAATCCTTGGCATGTCCCTTATCTAGGGAGATTCTTGCAGCCAGGCGGTCTAAATCCCGGATGGACCCCAACAATTCTGCGGCCTTCGATAGGATGAGCTGGCTATGGTAAAAGCCCCGTACCCTGGCCTGGCGCTCCAAGATAGCCGGTGCGCTATTCAGGGGACGCAGCAGCCAGCGCTGCAGGAGCCGGGAGCCCATGGGCGTCTGGGTTTGGTCGATGACGTCCAGGAGGGTGTATTTCCGGGTGCCATCCCGCATATTCCTGGTGAGCTCGAGGTTCTTCTGGCTGCTTTCATCAATACTGACTGCATCATGCTCTTTATACACCTGGAGTTCCCGGAGAAAGGAAATCCGGTGCTTGGTTACATCTTCGGCATAATCAATGAGCACGCTTGCCGAATGAAGCTCAGGCGAATCAGGTGCGAGGCCGAAGGATTGTAACCCTGCCACCCCCAAAAGATCCCGGAGGCGCTGGGCGGCTGTCCGGGAATCAAAATACCAATCGGGATACCGGTTCAAAAGAATCTCCGGAGAGTCTTTTAGATACTGGGCGATTTCCGACACCTGTTCCAACATGGATTCCTGGACGACTATCTCGGGGGGATTGTAACGGTAGATCTCCCGGCGCAAAAACGCTGCCGCCGATGGGCCGCTGTAGCTCGTCAGAAACAGTTCTCCCGTGGAAACATCCAGGGCTGCGAAACTGTAGACCTGTTGCAGGGGATCGGAATAATCCGGGGCTGGGGAAGAAAGGGCGACCAGGTAATTATTATTCTCCCCGGGCAGCATGTCCTCTTCCATGACCGTACCGGGAGTTAACACCTCCACAACCTCACGCTCGGCAATTCCCTTACCACCCTCGGGAAGTTTGGTCTGTTCGCAGACGGCTATCTTTTTCCCCGCCTGTAGCAACCGGCCCACATAGGCACCGGATGCATGGTAGGGAATCCCGCACATGGGTATGCCATTCCGTTTAGTAAGAGTGAGTCCGAGTATTTTACTTGCCTCTTGGGCATCTTTGTGGAACATTTCATAGAAGTCACCAAGACGGAAAAAAACAATGGCATCCCGATGTTTCGACTTGATTTGGGTGTACTGTTGCATCATGGGGGTTGAGTCAGACATAACATCGGGATTATAGTACAGCTGTGTAAACAGGTATAGTGATAAAATAAAGGAGTGCGACATTGTCAGACGGAATTGGTTATAAGCGCGTTGATGACGAGCTTTACCTCCGCGGCACGGGCAATCTTAATGCACGCAACTGTGATGGACTGAAATCGATGGTATTTTCCATTCTCCAAGAACGGGGAGTGACGCATATATACATAGATCTATCATGTTGCACCTACATGGATTCAACCTTTCTTGGGTTGATTGTGGGCATGCATAAAAAGTTAAAACAGACCGGCAGCCGAGGACTCGTAATTATAAATCCAAGTGATGAGGCTGAGCATCACCTCTCAGCCATGGGCCTCGATCAGATTATCCCTATTTCAAAAGAAATGATTTCCTTCCCTGAACACCTTGATTCCTGCAAAATTAAATCTACCGAAAATCCACAAGACATCCTAGCTGCTCATAAAAACCTGATGGATATTTCCCCTGAAAACCGGGAACGGTTCAGGCTGCTGACCAAGATGTTGGAACAGAGGATACAGCAGGGCACCCAGCGGTAGAATCAGCCCGTACGTTTTTGTTTCTTGACGCCAATTATTACGCATCTCGATCCGAAGCAGAAGCCTGGGTGATTTCTGCGTCCTGTTGCAGGTAGATTTCTACGTCCTTAGGCTTTAGCGCATGTGACCAAAGCCAGCCCTGTCCAAAATCGCATCCCAATCCCTTTAAAATATCTAACTGACGCAGGGTTTCTACCCCTTCGGCAATCACATCCAGACCGAGGGTATGACTAAGGTTGATAATCGTTTCGGTTATTTTAATATTGGTGAAATTCTTCTCGAGGCGCCGTATGAAGGATAGATCAATCTTTAGAGTGTCTACCGGAAATTGCTGGAGGTAACTCAGACTGCTGAAGCCGGTCCCGAAGTCGTCGATACTGATGCGGATGCCGCGTTGACGCAGCTGATGGAGGATATCAACGGTATGCATGGCGTTATGCATAGCCTCGGTTTCAGTGATCTCAATCTTTATCTGGCCGGGAGAGAAACCGCTTTCCGCCAGGGCCTCATCGATCCAGGATACCAACCCATCGTGGTAGAATTGTTTTCCGGAGATGTTGATGGAAAGGGTTTGGGTTGGCGACATCATGCCCTCAGCAACCCACCTCGCCCCGGCAAGGCAGGCCTGCTTAAATACCCACTGACCCAGGGGTACGATTTTTCCCGTCTCTTCCGCGATGGGAATGAATTCTGAGGGCGAAATGAGTCCTCGCTGGGGATGGAACCACCGCAGCAGAGCCTCAAAGCCCTGGAGCTCCCCCGAACCGATGGTGTGGATCGGCTGGTATTCCAGGAAAATCTGACTATCATGAATAGCTTGTTCAAGCTCCATGCCGAGGATGGTCTTACGCCTGGTATTACTCACCATGGTCGGTTCGAAGATCCTGAAGCAGGATTTACCGTCCTGTTTGGCCCGCAGCATGGCGATATGGGCGTTATCGATGGCAACATCGGAGTTGATTGACTTCTCGCCCAGGTATACACCGATACTCAGACCGACCCGAATCTCCTTACCCTGAAAGGAACAAACCGACTCAGAGCTGAGCAGTAACCGGTTGACCGCCGAAACCACCTCGCTATGGCTGCTCCGGTTCTCCAGGAGGATGAGGTACTGATCGCCCTCGAACCGTCCAACCGAATCGGAGGGTTTAACCTGGCTGACGAAGCCCAGACCGATGCGCTTTAGGAAATAATCCCCTGCCCTATGACCATACATGGTGTTGATGCTGGAGAAATTATCTAAACCGACGCAGATGACCGCATACCCCGCATCGGGGTTCATCCGGAGCCGTTCAATAGCACCGGATATCCGGTCTTCCATGATCACCCGGTTGGGCAGCCCCGTGAGGGAATCCTGGACAACCATACGCTGGAGCCGCTTTTCTGCATCCCGCTGCTCCGTGATGTCTCTAACCACAATGACGTAGAGCTCGGTGTCACCGATCTGGGTAACCGTTCTGGTCAGGGAGACGGGAAAGATGGTTCCATCTGCAGAGATATGGAATAAGGGGATTCGATCGCCCCCGGCAGCAAGAAATCGGCCCCAATCAACGGAATGATCAACCTGAAGATCCTGAAAGGAGCTTCCCAGCATCTGCTCCTTGGACCGACGGTAGAGAGCCTCGGCCGCAGGATTACAATCAACGATATTGGTTGAGCCTTTATCGAGAAGAAAAACCGGATCGGGCAAGGAGGTAATGAGGGTGCGGTAGTGCAACTCGCTCCGCACCAAATCTTCGGTCCGTTTGGCGACTTCCCGTTCGAGATTGCTGTTGGTTTGGATCATCTCCCGTTCTTGCTGGGATTTATACAAGGTTAGGTGGATGACCAATTCCAATTCCCGCTTTCTAATGGGAGTCAGAATGAATCCGAAGGAGTGGCTGTTTTCCGCCTGAGAGCGCAGTTCCTCATCCGAGCGGTTGGTTACATATACAATGGGAAGATCAAGGTGGTCATGGAGATCTTGGGCCAGTGCGACCCCCTGGGATGGCCCGCAAAAATCAACATCAAGAATTAGCAGATCTATTTCTTCCAGGGTGGTGGTAGAAATAAAATCCTGAACGGTTTCTGCCCTGCCGATGATAGTGTATTCCAGCTCTTCCAAGGCTGCTGTAAGCTGAGAAGCAATAGATGTGTTTGACACAGCAATAAATATCTTCTTTCCGTTCATGCAAATGGTGTCCTTGCCTGGATGTTGGCTCATTGTAGCATGGATGAAAGCAGCTGAAAACGAAAACTCCATTGAGTTAGTGGGGAATCAGTACGGTTTTTTTGGGTGGTGTATTCCACTTTAAACGAAGCAGGAAACTGTTTGACAATTGGGCACACTATAGTTCCTATCATTTAATTAATTTCCTTTTTACTTATATTTCATTATTGGGTTTTATCCACTCAAACCAGATAATGCCTGCAGCAACAACCGCTGTGATGCTTCCGGTCACTGCCGGGTTATAATATGTGCCCTGTACGGGAAATAGCTGCCAGCTTATGTTTATAAAAGCGTGAAACAGTACCGGTATTATCATGCTTTTTCCAGACCTATTGTAGAGCCATATAATAATAATCCGCGACGAAGTAAGAAAGATTGTTTGCCAAAAAATCCAGGAAAGGTTTCTGCCAACCTGAAAAAAGGGGATGTAATGCCACAACGAATGAAACAGTCCCAGAACAATTCCGGTGAATATCCACCCGAATCCTTCCTGCATCAGTGGGAGCGCAAATCCGGTCCACCCAAGCTCTTCTGTAAAAGCAGCAAGGAAGAACAGCAAAAAAGTAATGGTTGAAAAGAGGTTTAGGTGAATCTCTAGGGGAATTCTGGCCCCCGAAAGCCGGAGAACCAAAAAGGATGCTATAAATATAGCGGGTTGTAATAGTACTGCTGGAATAATCCAGGCTTTCCTTTTAACTGAAAACAGAAAGCAAAGCCCGTCTTTTATTTTGCGTACGTTTGGGGATTTCCTGAATAGTGCAATGGATATCCCCGCCGCCGCAGCAGGCAGAAAAGCCATAAATGAACTTACAGGCAATCCAGGTAGCAATTCCCCCCCAGCAAAAGCGGAAATCAACCATAAAATGGATGAAAGCAGTGTGACCAGAAAAAAATAGAAAAGCAGGTCTTTTGTTTGCAGGGTCATTCAGTGCCTTCTTTGTCTGGTTTCGCGGATTTAGCAATAATACCTGAAAGGATCAGCGTTCCACTTATTCCGGCGCCTAACGGTCCCAGGACCTGCTGAAATACTCCTGTTCCCTTTAAAGAGTAACCAAAATAAAGAACTAATCCCGCCCAAAGAAGGGCTTGAATCAGTAGTAAAAAAATCATTTTCTTCATAATAAAACTCCAAAATTATAACTGACCTTGATTCATTCTTAACCTGAAATTCTTTATAGCGTTACCGGTCTTACAAAGGAAAGAAGTGCAGATGTAGATCTGTGTAACCCCGGCAAGTACCATACACAGTGTGGTTCCGGCGGCAAGAATGAGTGCACCAGAATACACAAAGCATATCAGTCCAATGTATTTCCCTAGTCTGTCATACGAACTCCTGGCGGTTAGTCCCGAACTAGCAAACAGACAAAAAGAACTTGTTACAATCACTATTAAAGAAGCAGGCACACTTCCCTTTACCGTGAAATACAGAAGTATCGTTAAAACAAAAGCAAAATCAGAACCCGCGTCTATTAACCAGCCCCATCTATTGTTAACTCCCAGCTTTCTTGCCAAATACCCATCCAGAACATCACTCCCGCAGGCAATACAGAAAACAATAAAAGCCGATACAGTATTATGAGTTTCCACTAGAGCCAGGACCAGACCTCCCCAAAAAAGCCTTGAAAAGCTCAAAATATCAGGTAGCTGGAGTAAAGCTCTTTTATGCATAATAATCCTCCTTCCCACGTCTTTATAACCAATTAGATACATAGGAACAGAAAAAGTTATGGTCTTATTGAAAAAAAGGTCTTTTTTTTGTAGATTCCTGACATGAAACAGGTGGAATTCAACAAAATTGCGGAAACCCACGGCAAGCGTATATATAACATCGCTTTCCGTATCACCTGTAACTCGCAGGATGCTGAAGATATTGCCCAGGAAGTTCTTTACACGATTTATAATAAGTACATTACGTTTCGTGGGGATTCAGACCTTTCTACCTGGATCTATCGTGTCGCAGTAAATACCAGTCTGCGCTATAAATCACGGGTATCAAAAAGCAGTTTTACAAGTCTGGAAGAAGATGCTGTCGAATACAGCAAATCTATTCCAGAAGAGGTGAAGCATTGGGAAACCAATCCGGAAGATGAATACCTCATTAAAGAGCTGCTAAACGAGATAACCGGTGAATGTACCTATTTTCTGACCTTCAAACTGAGCGATGAACAGAGAATCGTTTATATTCTGCAGGCAATCTTAGGTTTTTCATATTCACAGATCAGTAGTATCCTGGAAATGCCCGTGTCTTCCGTCAAGGCCAGACTGTACCGGGCCAGGGAAAACCTTATTTCTTATTTTTCCGGTCACTGCAGTCATTTAAACCCGAAAAGTACCTGCAGCTGCGGCTCCCGGGTAGGGTACGCTGTACATCTTGTGCCTGAAATTCTGGACCGGGTAAAAAAACACGCATCCAAGGAATCAGATTCACTTCTAACTGAGAATCTTGAGAAAATACCCACCCTTGGAAAGACCTTTGCAAACCTGCCTTTGTTTGACTATCAGGTAAAATCGTTGGAATATTATCTGAAGGGGAAAGTATAACTTCTTGTCCTGGTGAGTATTATAATGAGCCCATAAATCGTGACAGATTCTGAATCATGTTAAGGTGAAATCTCCGGTAACACCCGGGAGGTTTCGACAATGCGACACAGATTCGATGAAGAGATTAAAGCCAAGGTTGTCCTTGAAGCTTTAAGGGAAGAAAAAACCTTGCAGGAACTGGCTGAGGAGTACGAGGTTCATCCAAACCAAATCTCCACCTGGAAGAAACAGCTTCTATCCAATGCCCCAGCCTTGTTCTTACGCAAAAACATGCGAGACGAAGAGCTTCAAACCCTCCGTAAGAAGGAACAAGTGCCCTACATCCAGCTTAGGCAGAGTAAGTATGTAAACGAATGGCTAAAAAAGGACTGGCAACTACATGGGAAAGACTACGAGCCATAGATCCTGAAAACCGCAGACTTAGTATCAAACGTCAAAGTCGGTTGCTGGGGGTTCATCGTTCGTCGTACTACTACAAACATCGCTGCGAACCTATCCGTGATCGCGAAGAAAAAGTAGCGCTAAGGGAGGCTTTCTTGCGCATTCCCTACAATGGCTACCGGAAGATGTGGCGTGAACTGCGTGAATCAGGTATACAAACCAGTGAAAAAAGAGTACGCCGGTTGATGTACCAGCTTGGACTTAAAGGATTGTCACCAAAGAAATTAACAAGCATAAGAAGTAAATCTCATGCTATTCACCCCTACCTTCTGAGGAATAAGCGCATCAGGTACCCGAACCAAGTATGGGCCACTGACATAACCTATTTGAAACTTGAAACTGGCCACGTATATCTCTGCGCAATCATGGATGTATATAGCCGCACAGTATTGAGTTGGCAGATATCCCAGACCATGGATACTGATTTCTTCCTTGAAGCCTTAAAGGAAGCATTCTGCCAATAGGGTGAACCGGCCATCTTGAATACCGACCAGGGAAGTCAATTCACCTCATATGCATTTGTGAAAGCACTGAAAGATCGCAATATACTGGTCAGTATGGAGGGACGCGGTAGCTGGTGGGACAATATCTACGTAGAACGACTATGGAAAAGCTTGAAGTACGAGGATATCTACCTCAGATCATACGAGGGAATACGGGATATGTAGCGGGGCATTGCCACTTATTTCAGGTTCTATAACAACAAACGATCCCACCAATCGCTTGACTATGAAGTACCAGATCTGCGGTATGAATCGTTTTAAATTCAAACGGCAGCAACGGCTGCATAGGTGCTGGATTCCACTTTAAACTGAGCAGGGAACTGTTTGACAATTGGGTTCACTATAGGTATACAGGGTGCCTGGAGCATAAAACTCGGCTACCGGGAATAGCTGCCTCCTGACTGAATCGCAAATCGGTACGGGGTGCTTGAAGACAATGGAAAAACAGCGGGGAATTCCGCAATTCAACCTCGTGCGCTGAACTGATGTCCACGCACGAGGTTCTTGTCCATGGATGGCTTTCTAATCCCATCCCGGTTCGGACAGCGGTACAAAATATCGAAGCTCCCCGTCGGGCATTACGGTCAATAACGACATGGCTTGTATTGTTTCACCTTGATACTCGAATTTGCGATCGCTGAAATTTGCAATCATTCGTAAACCCGAATCGAATTCCGTCATTTGAACCAGCTTATCGTCAGAAAGCCAGCTAAAATCCGTAAGCTGATCAAAACCGTGTTCCCGGTGTATGGGACTAAAGAATTCATAATTATGCAGAATACTATCCCCTTTTTCCGCAAGGCGATCACGATTTACATTGTAGAGCGGAACATCCAGGTACAACATCTGGGTCAACTGGAGCTCTTTGGTAACTTCCGGGAATTTAAACATATCCGCGCCCCAGTGATTGGTTACAAGCACTGAATCGTGGTGTATTGCCTCCAGCAACGGTATTCTGCTGGCAGCGTCGAAATACCGTCTTTTAAATACTTCAGGAAGAGGGACCCCCAGGAAATTAATAGCCGGGGCATCGGGGGGCCAGAATCCGCCGATATAATACTCGGAATTGCGGTCATTGAACTCCGCTGATTCCCAGGAAAAAGGTTGAGACAATCCCCATTCCGCAATAATAATTTCGGGAAGCATAAAGGGATTGGTACCTTCGCTTCCTACAATGAGTCCTCTGTCCTGCCGAAGCCAGCGCAGCCTTGTTTTTCTAAAATCGACAGCCTCTTCGCTACTCAACGGGAAATTGGTATTATAATCTTCATAGATTTCTCCGGCGGCGTCACAATCAATAAAATAGAAGTTAAAATCAGCAATTCCCAGGTTTCCGTTTACCCGTTCACGAAAAACCTGCCAGGCAGCCTTTGGATTCAGATACCTGCCCTTTCCCGCAAATCCTTGATAATAACTACCGTCTGCGCGCTGAATTGTGCCGGTCTCGAACAGTTCTTGATTGAACTGAGCGGTTTCCCAACTTTCCCCGGTTTCCCCTAGTGCTTCAGGGTGAATGCTATGATAGGAATCGTAGGGACCGATCAGGTATCCGGCCTCGGTTGCCGCTGCCACCGTTGCAGGAAGATTCCAGGGATTGTGCAGCCCCTCCACTGTAAGCCTTGCTCGCTCTATACCTAAATTCTTCAATTCATGGATAAAAGAGGGAGATACTCCCTGTCCCCAGGTTTCAATGGGTTTCAGATATTGGGGGAACATGTCGTAAAGAGTATCTGCACCAATGGTTCTGATCGCCTGACTAAGTCCCCGGGTCATTTGGCTCTTGGCGTAGGCGGAGGGCCATTCGCCGGCTGCAATTTCAGTTATATTGCTTTTGGTATCGTGGTCCATCAAATTCAGTAGTGCTTTGTGCTGTTCCGATCCGTCGGTCAATGCTTTGGCAAAGGGCTTCCATGAATCCGGTTTTATGTCTCTGGTAGAAAGTTCATCATATCCCCAGATATAAAATTGAGCGGATCCCAACAGCCGTTCTGCGCCCTCTTGGGGAATTTGGCTTAGTTTTTCTTCTCCGCTTATGAACTGACCGCTCTCTAGGAGATAGCTGCGATAGAGTCTTGCGGGAAGAAGCGGATCGCTGCCGTCTGTCCAAGCCAGGCGAAAGACCTTCTCTTCTTCGCCGAAACGATTTAAATACTGTTGCTCGATGGTAAAATTATGGTCATCAATCAGTAAATTGTTTCTAAAGGGCGTTTCGCAGATCCAGGCAATTGTTTCCTTTCCTGTGGTGAATCCCCATAGAGGAGATTCATAGAGCTCGTGATTGCCTTGGAGATACTCGGTCCACTCTTCGTCGGCCAGCGGCACGATCCTCCCGTTACCGAAGAGCCAGATAAAGGATAATTCTTCCGAGGCCTGGAATCCCGGCCAGGTCAGATGCTGTACCAAGGCGGATTTGAAGCTAATTCGAAGTTCCGACCCCTTAAGCTCAAACAGTACTTCCAGCTCCTTTTCTTTCTGTCGGAGTCGAATTAGTTCGTCGTTCTGTTCCCGTACTTCCCAAACTTGTTCGTTTATTCCACTGGATAACTGAAGCGACGTGCCGTCTTCTCTAAGAAGTAGCATCTCAAGGTTGTGTGGAGACACCAGTACTTTCTTCGCGGAATTTTCACCGGTAGTTCTTAGAAACAGATAATTCTCCAGGTTTAGCGGGGCTCCCCCGGCCGGTCTGTCCTGTTCTTCTTCACCCCCGGCAAATACCGAAAAAAGCATCAGGCAGCACAGCATCAAACTAAAAAGCTTCTTTTTCATACACACTCCTTTGATCCCCCAATTCTCAGGAGATCTCTTAGTTATGTGCCGAAGGCTATTCCGGAAATAGTACAAAACTTTGGTCGAATTTTGACAACATTGTGACAAGTACGCGTTTCGGAAACAGGGAATATCCATTTTCTTTTCAAGATATGCTATATTCCCAAGGGTGGGGTCCCAAAAGCATATAGCGGTTATCGATGATGACCGTTCAATTCGCAACAATCTTTCTTTGGCTCTTCTGGATGAGGGTTACAGAGTTTCGACCTTTGACGGCGCTCAACGGGCAATCAAATCACTGGAAGCAGAGCCTCCGCATGTTATTATTCTGGATATTCTTATGCCCCGGATGGATGGTTTGGAATTCTGCCGCAGTTGGAGAGAAAACCATAAGGATACTTCCATCATCTTTTTGTCTTCCCTTACCTCCGAAGAAGATAAAATTGAGGCCCTGTTAACCGGGGGAGATGATTACCTTTCCAAACCCTTTTCCCTGAAAGAGCTTCTTATTCGGGTTGACGTTTGTCTGCGCAGGATACAGTGGATGTCGGAAATTCCGACAATAACCGGGGGCAAGCAGGACCATGAAATACTATCGCTGGATAAAGAACGCTGGCGAGCTTGGCTCCAAGGTAATGAACTCTCACTGACGGTATCGGAATTTCGCATTCTTACGGCGCTATCTCATCGACCCGGCCAAATTTTTACCCGGGAAATGATTTGTAATGCCGCATACCCTCAAGATCCCTATGTTTCGGAGCGCAATGTAGACGCCCATATCCGAAGAATCAGAAAAAAAATTTCCGCGTTATCTCCCGGCACGGATTTGATTGAAACCGTCTACGGCCTAGGGTATAGGTTCATGGAATGAATCGATCTTCGCGTATCACTATCAATTGGTTATTTGCCCTGCTCATTACGGCCATACTCTTGTTTCCCGGAATTCTGGTGTTTTATTTGGAACGGCAAAACACAAAGGATCTTATCCGACACGGTATGCTTACCAGTATACTCACCCGTTACGTCGTTCAGTATTCGGTCAGTCACGGAGTATTTCTTCCCGTTGATCTGATTCCTAGAATGCTCGTGAACCAACGGATTCAGATCTATTCTTCCCAGGGTACCCTTCTCGATGACAGCGGCTGGATTTACACGGAAGAGCTTGATTTGTACAACGATTCGCACCCAGAAGCCCGGCAGGATTTCACCGTAACACCGGAGGCCCCTTCAAAAGGGACGCTGTATCGCCGCTATTTATATGTTCGTAAGGAATTTCCCTCGCATTCCCCCCTGAAGGGGTATGTTGTGGCAATAAGCGACAAAGCGGAAGTCATGGCTCGAAAGGATGCGATTCAGAATCTTGTTTATATTTATATGTTTTGCGCATTAGGCGCCTCTGCCGGTATTGTCTATGTACTTCATAAAAGCATTACCGATCCACTTCGAAAACTGGTCGCTTGCATTAGTTCTGGAGATGCCGAGTCAAAGGAGTTGGAAAAACTAACCCTCCGTCCCGATGAATTGGGAAAAATAGCCGCAGAATACCGGAACAACAGAAAGGCGTTGCTTGAAGAACACGGACGCTACATCAATTTTAGTGCAGATATTATGCACGAACTAAAGAATCCTATAAGCGGAATCCGGTCGGGCCTGGAATTTCTTTTGGGAAAAACAATACGACCCGGACGAAGGGACAAAATCCGCCTATTACTGGAAGAAAGTGCAAGACTCGATCTCCTGCTGAACTCGATCCACGAGCTGGGAAAGTATGAAACCCCCATGACGAGCATAAGCGAAGTAACAGACATCAGATGTGACCCCATAAAAATCCTCAAAAACCTGGTTGATTTTTACGGCAGTGACAATCTTATTCAGGAATCAGAATGCAGAACGGGAGAAATACAAATTAATCTCCCGGCTGATGATTTCGGCAGGGTGCTGCGTAATCTTGTGGATAACGCGCTGGAGTATTCCCCAGCCGGATATCCACCCCGTTTGATTTGTGGCGCAAAAGCGGATGGTTTATTAATTCAGGTTATTGACCGGGGCCCGGGTGTTCCCCGGGAAGAACGAGAGAAAATATTCTCGCGCTTCTACAGTTCCAGAACAGGCGAACCGGCGAGTAAGCACAGCGGACTGGGCCTGACCATAGCCAAAAGCATAGTCCGAAGATCCGGAGGCACAATACGTTGTAAGGAAAATCCGAAAGGTGGGACCGTGTTTGAAATCTATCTTCCGCTGAGCTCAAATCACCCGGATTAAAAATCCAAAGACATTCCCGGGTGATAATCGCCGGCAATTTATTATTCTTGGTCTAGCGATAATTGTGCACCAAAAGAAGATCAAGTGTAATAGTCGGAATCTTCAGATTGAGGCAAAAGGAATTTGCGCAAGATATTTGACACTACCAAAGGTTTTTACGGGGCCGGCTTCGTTACGCCGCTTACCTCAGGAGCTTTGTATGCGTTATTTTGCTCGGATTCAAATAGTCAGAGGTTTTAGTGAATTAATGTCCACATTTTCTGGAAGGTCAAAATCCTGAATAAGTTCCGTTTTAAATCTTTCGAAGTCATATTCAATTAATAAATCTCCAGATACGAAAATCGAAAGATTAAGAGTCGGTTGAGTATTAAAGCTCCCGAGGTATGTGACGGAATTGGGTGATATTTCAATTATGGTCATCAAGTATAGTGGGATAGCAATGTCTGCTTTTGCATATCCACTTTTACCTTGGATGTAGTAAATTGCATATTTTCCTTCTGGTACGTCTTTGACCGAGAGTTTGTTGCTTTTAGGTAATGTGATTCTAGTTGTTGCGGAAGTTTCTAAATTTTTGAGGAAGAAATGATAATTATACTTTGATACATGTGCGGCAACATATCCTCTTTTCTCATCAATTCTTTTGGTGCCGAAACCTAATGTCGCACAACTAGACAGCAAAATTGTAATTAGCAAGACTAAAACTATGGTAGATTTAATTTTCATTATTCGTCCTCAAGAAGTAATAATCTTGAATTTGTACATAGTTGCTTAAGTTATCAGGTTGTGTGTTTGAAAAAATTGTTCGATTCTTATTTAATGCTGTTTCGATTTCAATATTTAAATATGCATTTTCATTTGCTTCTAGCGTTACTAGTTCCACCTTCCAGGGTGAATAATCTGGTGAATTTTTAAAGACCTTATCATTAAAATAGATCAAATACTCGCCAGGAGGTAATTCAAGAACAATGTATTCTTCTGCTTGAAACGTTATTTCTATCGATTGATTTATGATTACTGTTGATTCAATACCGTTGGCTTCTAATGGAGCCTTATCTCGGTAAATTGTAAGGGTCTGAGAATATAATATTGATGTTAGAAAAAAGAGCACTATTGCAAATAAGAATAATGATTTATTTTTCATATTAGTATATGACATCTCCAAATTATTAATATTTTATCTGTAAATATATAAAAAGTCAACATAATGAGGCTGTAGAAAAAGTCCCTGCAACCAGCAATCATTCTACCCGGACAAGCCTTTATAGGCAAAACAAAAAATGACCGTATTTTAATAGAACGAATACGCCACTCTGTGTTTCCAGATTGCACTGGGAATCTCCAGGATGCCCCTCTTTGCTTTTCTACTGCCACGCGCTGTGCCAAGAAAGTTGTCACACAATCTTAGTAGAGAGGAGTGACAAATGCAGCGATACAGTAAGCAGTTTCGGAATGCGATTCTTCAGAAGATGATCAGACCAGAAAAGAGATCTGCCCCGGATTTAGCCGCTGAATACGGTGTTTCAGCAGCCACGATATATGGCTGGAAGTCCAAGCTGAAAGACGGTACCCTTAATCTTATGGCAGATGACGTTTCAAACAAGGACCGAAGTCCCTCAGAGAAGTTCGCCTTAGTCCTTGAGGCCCGCAGAATTCCAGAAGAGGAGTACGGCGAATGGCTTCGTCGAAATGGTCTACATTCAGAGCATATAACGCTCTGGGAACAGGAGTTGCGATCGACTTTGGACAATGATTCTGGCGCTCACGATCAGCAGCTGAAGGATGTTCGAAAAGAGCTGAAGCAGAAGAACAAGGAACTGCAACGCAAAGAGAAGGCCATAGCCGAAATGGCTACCATAATCGCTCTTCAAAAAAAAACTGCACTTCTTTTTCCGGATCACGAGGACGAATGACTCACCCGGAGATAAAGAAGCAGGTCGTATCCGACATTTCCAAGGCCGTTTCTCAGGGGGCTGCATTGCATAAGTGCTGTGATGCTATCGGTCTGCATCCTCGGACATATCGGCGCTGGTGCAGGACCACTGAGGATAAGCGGAAAGGGGCGAAGCGCACCAACAAGCGGGCTCTGAGTGCAGACGAGAAAGACCAGATTGTTGCGGTCTGCTGTTCCAAACGATTTCAGGATAAGAACCCCTATGAGATTGTTGCAATTCTCTTAGAGGAAGGTATTTATATAGCCAGCCCAAGGACATACTATCGGGTCTTGAAGGAACGAGGGCTCCTGATTCATCGAGGAAACTCACGGGCGCCTCGCAAGTCATATACTCCTCCCGAGCTCAAAGCAACTGGCCCGGATCAGGTTTATGCATGGGACATAACCTGGAGTGCGCTTGGACTCCACAACCCATCGGAGATGGTGAAGGGGGCACGAGTGTAATTGGAATATATCTTGTGAAGGCAAGGAGGTGAAACCGAAGATATCCGCCTTTCGTTGCGGAAAGGCGAGAGCCGAAGCGGGGGTGACCTGCTGCACACTGGCAGGGTGACCGAGCCCGTGGGAAAAGGGATGTGAGGCGAAGTCGTTACGCCAAGATGCACCCCCAGGCTGAGCGTTGGAAGGTTGAGGAACACGAACCGATTAACTCGCATCTGAGAGCTGAAATGTCGCTACCACCTACACGGCTTAAAAGGTGGTGGTATAGGGAACTGGAGAACATCCATGTCTTCGGAACCGGCACACATGGAACATAAGTATGGTTCCACGGAAGCCACCACAGGAAGTGCGCAGCGAAGCCTGTTGGCTATACTCCGACTTGCGAAACGCAAGGATAAAGACTGCGATCGGCAACCTCACCAATGCGACTGAGTCCAATTACGCAAACCAAGGAAGGCTTGTACGGAATGCCAAGGGAGTGTGGCCCCGATGACCTGCAAGCTGGCGGAGCCTTCGTAGTAGTCCGCGGCGGAGAAAGACCGTTACATGGCGAAGGAAGGCAGTTCAGGCGGCTTAATCCGCACATTATCTGACCAGAGAGAGGTGAAGACCTTTGATAATCAGTGAAATGCAGAGCAAGCTGGCAACATGGTCGGCATCCAATCCGCACAGGCGGTTCGACCGGATGCTCCGACTCATCGCTCAATGGGAATGGCTCCATGAAGCGGCGCGCATCACTCTTTCCAGTAAAGGGACGCACACCGCCGGTACTGACGGAGTACACAAAGCCGAAATCGAGCGGAACCTCGACCAGTATCTGGAGGAGATCCGTCACGACCTGCTTGCGGGAGATTATGAGCCGCAACCGGCTCGGCGCGTGTACATACCGAAGCCGAATGGAAAACAACGTCCGTTGGGCATCCCAACCTTGCGCGACCGAATCGTACAACGGGCAATGCTGATGGCGATGAAACCAATATGGGAGAGCGATTTTCATCGCCTTTCGTACGGTTTCCGACCGGAACGCAGTGTTCACCATGCGATACGGACCGTACAACTACTGCTGCAAGATGGCACGCACGAAGCTGGCCGCTGGGTCATCGAAGGTGACCTCTCGAGCTACTTCGATACAGTGCACCATAAGAAGCTGATGCGGTGCGTGCGAGGACGGATTCGAGACCAGCGCTTTACGGCGCTTCTGTGGAGGTTTCTGAAAGCAGGACATATCGACAAAGGGTTGTTCCGTGCGGCCGAAGAAGGTGTCCCTCAAGGAGGGGTGCTATCACCACTTCTGTCCAACATCATGCTCAACGAGTTTGACCAATGGATGGATCGACACTATGTGGGCAAGAAGGCTCGCAAGGATCGGTGGTACTGGAATCGCACAATCACGGAGCAGCGTCCCATCGCACTACGTGAAGGACGAACCTGGATTCCGGCTGTTGCGTACTGCCGGTACGCCGATGACTTTATACTCATCGTCAAAGGCACAAAGGGTGACGCTGAGTCGATCCGCGAGTTGGTTCGGCAGTTCCTCGAGGATGAACTCTCACTGACGCTCAACATGGATAAAACCCATGTCACGCATGTCAACGACGGTTTTGTCTTTCTTGGACACCGGATCATCAGAAAACGTGGGCCACGAGGTACCATGCGCACGGTCACAACCATACCGTGGGAAAAGTATCGAGCGTTTGCGCGTTCGATTGCCGATGAACTCTCGCGAGATTACAGCGAGAACAAGATCGCAATGGTAGAACGCCTGAACAGCCGACTGGCAGGATGGGCAAATTTCTACCGATACACTGATTTCACCGCTACGATCTACGCGAAGCTGGACAGGATCGCGTTCTGGAAACTGGCTCACTGGCTGGCACGGAAGTATAAGACGTCCATCAAGCAATTGATGAAACGGAACGTCCGCAGGCCTAAACCGGGAATGGCAAAGACTTGGGTGCTTTTCGGTCGTAGCCCTAACGATGTCGTATGTGGTGTGTCACTCAGGAGGCTGATAACCAGCCCAAAAGGTCAATTCAGGTGGCGAAACCCAGAAACCAACCCGTACCTACCAAGGACGGAACAACGGAACACCGTCACCTCTCGCTACAGGGATGTTGCGATGGCCATGAGCCATGCTTGAATGGAGAGCCGTATGCGCTGAGAGGTGCACGTACGGTTCGGAGAGGAGAAGCAGGGAAATAGTTCGACTACGCCCTGCTTCTTACTCTACTACCATCAATGGTAAACGGACTTTTCTGGTACGTCTATTCGGTTGAAGATATCTGGACACGGGAGATCGTTGGCTGGACCATCCACAACGAAGAGAGTGCCGAGCATGCAATCGCGCTATTCAACTCGATAAAGACTAGACGTAATCTCAAAGGAACGTGGATACATTCTGATAACGGTAATCCAATGCGAGGAGCAACTCTGGCTGTGATGCTTGCAAATCTCGGTATGTTTCTTTCACATTCCCGACCTTTGGTAAAGAATGACAACGCCTATATCGAGTCGTTCTTCAAAACGCTGAAGTATCATGCTGCGTACCCGCGGCGGTTTAATTCCATGGAGAATGCTCGTCGCTGGATGGCAGACTTTATCGACTGGTATAACACCAAGCACCGCCATTCCGGAATCGGGTATGTAACCCCGCAGCAACGGCGACAAGGTAAAGTGGAGGGACTTTTCAGAAAGCGAAATGCAACCCTACTGGAAGCATTTCAGAGGACACCTGAACGTTTCCCGAAGGACGGTCCTAAGCTATGGCGCGAGAAGAAGACCGTATATCTAAACCCAAGTGATGAGACGAGAAAACTCTTATGCAAAAGAGCAGCTTAAACATGACAACTACCTTGACATTAAGCGACACCGCGCCGACTGGTTGAAGCGCTCTGTTATAAAGGCCCCTAGTGACCGTTGCACCCCAGGATAGCTTTCGTAGGAA
>NZ_JNUP01000002.1 GCF_000758165.1 Spirochaeta lutea
TTTCAAGCCCCCTTACAGAGAGCACTTTTACAGAAAGAATTGTACACTACCCGGAAATGCAAGTTAAGCAAATGTTATATTGATTGTCAATATTCAGCCAACTTATGTCGGATTAATAAAGGATAGGTACAGATTATGAGAATATTTTCAACTTTAATGTTGCTGCTTATATTATCTTATTCGCACATTTTTTCGGATCAACTAAAAGGGGTAGCGATCACACCAAGTCATTATGAATGGCTATTCTTTACTGAGGAAGAAATATTCAAATACGGGGATAATAATCCTGGTTTGGGCTCATCTACTTATTCAACGCCATATTTTTATGAAGAAATGAATAAAGTCCCGTTCATCGAATTCTCTTTTGAAAGTGTAAATCGAGATGATCTACCATACTTAATAAAAGAACCAAATCAACGATGGCTAGTATTAACAGATAATACTGGTGAATTCATGTACATCTACAATGATGATTTTAGTACACCTCTGGGTTCCTCAAGAGGCTTTCAGGATATATTCGATACAAAAATGAGAATTGAAACTGGGATAATATATTCTTCTTCCTCAAGCTTGACAGAAGGTACAACCCAATATTTAGCAAGTAATCTTGGTGATTTGGAATTACGACGTCCCTGGGTTGAAGGAGTGTCGGGACAAGGTATAGGTGAGTCCGTATCAATCAAAGGAAGGAGAAGTAATGTAGCTATTCAAGCTTTTATCGTTTCAAATGGCTTTGTCTCTTTCGAAAATCCCTCACTCTATACCAGGAATTCAAGATTACGTGAAATTCGAATAATATCCGAGAATCCATTTTTTGATTTTACAGTTGAACTTGAGGATACACCATCCCTGCAAATAGTGAATCTCCCAGAGTCAACCTCGGAATTTGAAATTATTATAAATGATGTATATCCAGGATCCCAATGGCAAGACACCTGTGTAAATTTTATTTTACCTCTTGTAAACTTTTAAATAAAAAAGGATATTGGCAACAATTATATAAATCATTTATTAGCAACAATATAACAATCGCATCAACGCGATTCGCACTTTGTCATGGTTCTTGCATTCGCAAGAACACATGCCAAGCCCTTCGGGCCGTGCTCACGCGTTATGCGGTCGTTAGCTGGACTCGCTTCGCGAGCTTAAGAATTTAAATAGAAATGCACAGCTGTCACGTTTAGTTTATACATTGTATACTTGCAAAGTAAATATACATTGGATATACTTTCCTAAGGAGGCAAGGAATGCAAACTGTGATACAAAAATGGGGTAATAGTTTAGGGATTCGGATTCCAGCTTTATACACAAAAGATCTAGAACTAAAAAACGGAAGTACTGTAGAAATTTCAGAAGTAGACGGCAAATTAGTTATTGTACCTAAAAAAAATACCCTGGACGAGTTATTATCAAAAGTAACTACTGAAAATCTACACGAATCCGTGGAAACCGGTAAATCAGTTGGGAATGAAGAGTGGTAAAAAAAACATACATCCCCAATAGAGGCGATATTGTCTGGTTAGATTTTAACCCGCAATTAGGCCATGAACAAAGAGGCCGGCGACCAGCATTAGTTCTATCTCATGAAAAATATAATGAAAAAATTGGCTTAGGAATTTTCTGCCCTATTACTAGCAAAACCAAAGGATATCCATTTGAAGTTAAAATCTTTGGGAAAAAAATAAATGGATGTATACTAAGTGATCAAATAAAAAGTCTAGATTGGAAAACAAGAAATATAGAATATGTAGAAAAATCTAAAGAAGAAATTGTCGATGAAGTGCTTGAAAAAATTAAAGTGATCATTGAATAAAGAACAGCTAACAAGTGCTTCAACTTGACATTTCCTTTGTCATGAAAATTGCTAA
>NZ_JNUP01000004.1 GCF_000758165.1 Spirochaeta lutea
CTGACAATCCGGCCGGGACTGACTATCCGGCCGGGACTGGCTATCCGGCCGGCCTACTTCCGGCCGGTGTACTCCAGCTTGAGCCCTACGGTGTAGCGCACCACGTCCGATGCAACAGCCCGGGAGTCCTCAATCTGCTCCAGCCGGAAACTCCAGAAATAGTTGGCCCAATCCTCGCCGTCGAAGCTTACCGAAACATTCTGCTGCCCCTTGGGATACACATAGAAGTCCCGGAGCACCCGGAAGGTGGTAATCCCACCCCGGGTTTCCGCGGTTACCAGGTTACTAATGAAATTAAAGGCAAGACGGACCCGGGCTCCCTTGGGAAACCACACCACCCGTTCACTCAGGGGGTAGGAAATTTCCCCCTTGTCCCGGGCATTAAAGACCATACCCCGGCTCATGGCCCCCTGGGGGCGCTGGGGCGAATCCCAGATCCAATAGGCATCATCCCTGGTCACTGCGGGATTCAGGTACATATCCCACTGCAGGTTCGCCCGGGATTGCACGGGGCCAGACGGGCCCTGATCGAACCGGGGTTCTGGGGTATCGTAGATTACCCAGTTCAGTATTACCGGCTTCTCCCCGGGTTTCTCCCCCGGAGCCTTCTTTCCATTAGCCATGTGCCAGACCAAGCCGTCAAAACTAATAGCTGAACCGTTACCCCCGTCATTCGTCATAGCCAGACGGTGTTGAAGCTCAAAATACCCACCCTCCCGGGTAAGCAGCACCGCAAGCTCGGGATCCGTGGGTGCGGAATCGGCGCCCAGGGGATTCAAATTCAGCTGAAACTCATCCCCGGCCTGGAGATAGTATACCCGGGGTTCGGTTCCCATACCGAACCCGGCAACCTGGGTCTCCTCCTGCTTTCTGCGGATGCCCTCCTGGGGATCCTCCCAAAACTCCCGGGTTTTCTCCTCTGCCTCTTCCAGCATGGACGGCAGAATCTCTATAAACCGGACCACCGGTACCCGGTCGGGGGGTACGGAGCCGCAGCCCGTTAGAATCACCCCTAAAGCCAAAAAAAACAGCCCCATGGCCGCATTGTATAATCGACGAAGTATCATTCACCTCTCACTTTCGGATTAACGACAAAAGCGGGACACTGCTGCCCCGTGGACCTCAGCACCGCCATACTCGGCATCTCCTTGCTCTTAATTCCAAACATCGTACAGGTCCGCGGAAACGCGGGATCCCAACTCACCTTAAAGTACAAACATTTTAGACAGTTGGGGGCACGATTATTAGACCTATCGCTCCCGTTCATGGCCATAGTGTACTATACCTGGAACAGATTTTGGGGTGATTCTGTCCAATTTGCATCCCCCGGGACCGGGTAAACAGAAAAAACCTTTACACCTCCCGGAAGGGGGCGTAAAATTCAGCTAGATTTACCCACTGCGGGGTTCCGCAACGGGAGGCGAAATTACCCATCAAACCGGAGGCAAAACCATGGAAATCCGTTACTACCTGTCCCTGTTCCCCACCGAGGCGCTGATTGCCAGCAACCTGAACCCTGAACAATTCGGAGCCTATATGGCCACCGGGGCAAAAAACGGCAGCTACGAGCGAATTATGTTCATCGAGGTTGAGGGCGGCCACGGCAGCTATTTTGACTGGGCGGATGCCAAGAAACGCTGCATCCCCCACGAGGACGGCCGGCCGAAAAACTCCGTCTGGCTTTCGGTGTACCGCTCCCTGGAGCATGTTCCCCTGGATGCCATGAAGCACCTGTTTCTGACCACCCCCGACGGCCGAACCCTGGAACTCGAAAAACAAGCCTTTTCGGAAGAAGGTCCTCATGCAAAATACTACGTGTACAACGAGCTATGCCCCATCAATCCCCTGGTAGTCAGCCGGCTGAATCCCCAGGAATTCTGCGGCTACATGACCAATCCGAAGAACCACGTATCGGTACCCAAGGTTGCCTTCGCTGATCTGAAGACCATCAACCTGGATGACCCCACCAAAACAGGTAATATCGGGGCGACCTACGACCGGAATCTGGAGCACTTTACCCACTGTGTCGATCAGGTTCTCACCATACCGGAAAAACAGAATAAAAACGTCGAACGCAGCCACGTAGAAAGCTTCAGTTACCAAATCATCAACCGCGGCGTCTACGTGGGCGACAACAAATCATTGATCATGTACCCCATGCCCACCATTGACGAGCTACGGAGAGACCATTACGACTGGGCACGGTCGGCCATGATATTGTAATCTGGAGTCTATGATTGAACACACCACCCTTGAACCCGACCGGGCCTTCCTGGTCGGGATTCAAGATCCCGGCGAAAACCCGGGGCAGGCAAAAGCCCACCTGGAAGAGCTCATCCGCCTTACCGAGACCATGGGCGCCCAGGCGGTCGCCAACCTCACGGCAAAGATAAGCGATCCGAACCCCAAGCTCATTCTCGGTACCGGCAAAGCCGACGAGATTATCCAGGCCGCCGAAGAGGCAGAAGCGGATATCCTCATCATCGACAGCGACCTCTCCCCCAGCCAGCAGCGCAACTGGGAGCGGCTCTCGGGCCTCCCGGTTCTCGACCGCCAACTGGTAATCCTGGAAATATTCGCCCAACGCGCCCAGACGAAAGAAGCCCGCCTCCAAGTCGACCTGGCCCGGTACGAATACGCCCTTCCCCGGCTTACCCGGGCCTGGACCCACCTCGGCCGCCAGCGCGGAGGAACCCGGGGAACCCGGGGTGAGGGTGAAAAGCAGATCGAAGCAGACCGCCGGATCATTGAAGCGAGAATCGCCAAGATTAAACAGGACCTGCAGCAGGTGCAGAAACAGCGGGCAACCCTGCGCAAGGGCCGGGAATCGGTTCCCGTACCCACCGCCGCCCTGGTGGGCTACACCAACGCCGGAAAATCCAGCCTGCTCAAAACCCTGACCCAGGCGGAAATCCTCGTGGAAGACAAGCTCTTCGCCACCCTGGATCCCACCACCCGGCGGTTCGAGCTGGGAGACGGTCTGGCCATGCTGCTAACCGACACCGTAGGATTCATCCGAAAACTACCCCACGGCCTGGTCGACGCCTTCCGCTCCACCCTGGAGGAAACCACCCGGGCGGACCTCCTGATTCACCTAGCCGATGCCTCGAATCCCGAGGTCATTCCCCACCTTACCACCACGGAAACCGTACTCCAGGAAATCGGCGCCACCGCACCCCGCCTTCTGGTATTTAACAAAATCGACGCGGCCCCGGAGGCAACCCTCACCGCTCTGCAAAGCGCCTATCCCGAGGCGGTCTGCATAAGCGCCATTACCGGCCAGGGCTTGGATCTTCTGGCCCAGGAGCTTAAGGATTTCTTGCGGGGGCGATTCCAACGCTTCTGCGTACTGCTGCCCTTCGCCCGGGAAGACCTGGTCGCCCTGGCCCACCGCAGCGGAGTTGTGGAAGAAAAGAAGTACCAAGAATCGGGAATCCACCTCCAAGGAACCATACCCGAACGCCTGGTTTCCCATTTTGAGCCCTATAAAATCTCCCAGGATGTGATATAGTTATCCTATGAAACACCCGACGATGCACAAGCTAGTCTCGGTATTGCTCAGCCTGCTCCTTGCCCTGGCCGTACCCGCTGCCGCCCTAGCCCAAAGTACGGACCCTGCCCCGGAACAGCCCCAGGCAAAACCGGAACCAATCCGGGATACCATCAATCCCCTGGGCCCCATGATGTACTTCATCGGAGTAGGAAGCACCATCATCGGCGGGACCCTAGGCGCCTTTTCCATTGCCGACTACGGCGCCTACCAAAACGCCCTGGAACAGGGTGACTCCGAGGCGATTCAGCAGGGCTATTACGACTCGTACCAGTCCAAGGGCATCATGTCCCTGAGCTTCATGGGAGCAGGTCTGGGCTTCGTCATCTTAGCCGGCTTGTTAACATCCCCCTACGATGCAATTCCTGTAGAACCCGACGGAAGCATCCAGGTAACCCAGGGATTAGATCTACAGATACAACCGAGCTACCTAGGAGTATCCTTTAGGCCCGGAAAGTAGGAACCTACCATGACCCATACCGTCAAATCCCCTGCATCCCCACCGGGTCTACCCGGGGCCGTTTTGTACTGGCACAGCTATTCCTCCCCGGTAGGACCCCTTTTCATTGTCGTAAACCGGGAAGGAACCCTCATCCGGCTCAGCTACTCCGCCATCCATTCCGACCTATTTCCAGGCTCCCATCTGGAGGAGAACAAGTATGCCTGCGGGGATGTGGCCTACCAGCTGGAGGAGTATTTCAAGGGTACACGGCAACACTTTGACATTCCCTTGTACCTGAACCAGGGAACCAGCTTCCAGCAGGATGTTTGGCAGCGACTCTTGAAGATTCCCTACGGTACCACCCTTACCTACGGAGAGGTCGCCCAGAAGGTCGGCCGGAAACAGGCCCCCCGGGCTGTGGGAAATGCCGTAGGACGCAATCCCATTCCGATTATCGTGCCCTGCCACCGGGTCCTGCCCAAATCCGGCGGCCTGGGCAGCTACACCGCCCGGAGCGCCCCCGGCGCCGATCCCGATGATGGGAAAAAGGTAAAAAGATATCTGTTATCTATTGAATCGGCTGATCCGGCAAACAATCCTGCTCTAGCCCTTTTGTAGTGCGCAAAAGCCTGTAACTTTTTTGTGCCTCAGAAACCCCCAGAGCA
>NZ_JNUP01000005.1 GCF_000758165.1 Spirochaeta lutea
TTGTTCCAATCCACGACAGGATTATCATCAGAGGACTGTTCAGAGATGTACAGGTTCGCCCGCCACAAAGCTTTGTGGTCGAAATCGTTCCATGGACAAACCCTCCATCTACCAGAAGCGTTCGAGTTTCATGAGTTCGAACTCGTCATTGTCAGCATTATGGGAGAGACAGTACAGGGTGCCTTCGGGATTGACAGTGAATTGGGATTTAGCT
>NZ_JNUP01000006.1 GCF_000758165.1 Spirochaeta lutea
GCCAGTACCACCCCAACAACGTCAACCTGCTGGTCGGCTCCTCCTTTGAATATATCTACGGCATGGGCCTGGCGATCCTCAAACGCAAGGGCCGCATGACAGCCAAGCAGAAAGAAACCCGGGAACGCCTTGAGCGCAAGAACCGCACAAGCCCCAAGGAAACCCTGCACAGCGTTCGCAACTTATTGCAAGATATCATTTTACTGTTTCAAGAAAGGGATTCGAATGC
>NZ_JNUP01000007.1 GCF_000758165.1 Spirochaeta lutea
TTTTCAAGCCCCCTTACAGAGAGCACTTTTACAGAAAGAATTGTACACTACCTACATTCTGAGTTAAATCTGGTTGTCCTTCTTTCTCAACAATGATTTGGTCTTGCGTGCCTTCACTAAAAGATCGAAATTGCAAGGTCTGGGAGTGGACAGAAAATAATATGGTAAAAATCAGTAATGATCCTATGATTAATTTTTTCATTCAAACTTCCTCCGTATCAGTTCTCCCAATAAATGAATATTTTAAAAATAATGAAGTATTTATTGGATTTTAATCCATATAACATTTGCTTAACCTGCAATTCCGGCCCGAAGGGCTTGGCGTGGTTTGTGCCGAGCGAAGCGACAAGCACAAACCATGACAACAGGAATTGTCAGGTTGAAGCAGTTGTTAGCCGATTTTAATTTTTATTAATGATTATTCCTTCATAAAAATAATCAACAACATAATTATCAAAGTTATCAAGCGATTTAATACTTTTTATTCTCCCTGATCCCAATTTCTTGAAGGTTTCAATTATCGTGTTTATTTCAATTTCGCCGTTCTCTAAATCTATCAGACCTGCTTCATGGATTTTCTTAGAGATCATTCTTGGAAGTCCATATTCTTCAAGCTGATAAACATTTTTAGGCAAGAAAGCATGAGAGATTCTAAATATAAAGGGAGATATATCTATTGATGGTTCATTTATTATGATCTTCTGAATTGTATTCACATCTTGAAGAAGAGATGAAAACTCAAATGCTAGCGTTCTTTCTAGCTGAAATATTTCATTAATCCCTAAATCCATGTATTCAACAGACCGTAGTAAATCTGGAATAGTTGAATCCCAATTATTTGATAGTGCTTTTATAAAGCCAACAAAATAACTATATCTTGTTCCCCAGTTTCCGGGATCGAGGTTAATAACTTTATAGAGCATTGTGTCCCATTGATCAGGATCTGGACTATTTAAGTATGACAATCTCCTCCAAGATTCTTGATCCTCAAATATTTCTTGAACAATACTTAAGATAAGTTCCGAATCACTTGATTGTATAATCTTTTCTTTCTTAAGTATTTTATACCTTTCTGCGCCAAGCATAGATATCATTTCATCTTTATATTCCACCGCTTTTCTTACTTGTTCCTCTTTGAGATATTCACTCTGAATATCTTCATCTATCTCATTTATAATTTCATTTGGAACTTCTAAGTCAAGTTCAGTCTGCTCCTCATCAGGAGGGCTTTCAAGTACAAATACATTTCCAATAAAATGTCTAAACATCCTTCCACTTCTTCCAATAATATTTTTGTATGTAAAATCATTGATCCCTGATGTTCCATTCTTATTTTTCCATATTATAACATTTTCAGCCGACGTATTTACTCCTTCAATAATTGATGAAGTCGATATAATACAATTTAGTCCATTTACTTGTTCAAACAAATGAATTTGTATCTGAGATAATGATCGATGCAATCTTCCATTATGTATTCCTGCACCTCTTTTAACAAGTTTTGGAAGTATCCAATTAGGATCGTAATTCTTTATTAGCCATTTTTCAAAATTAGCTAGCAATTCAGAACCACTATCCAAATGCTTATCAATTATTAATGTCGAAACCTTATCAATATTTGTATAAGTTCCTGCGTATATAAGAGTTTTCCCTGTATACTTATCAAGTATCTTTAATAGATATAATCCTTTTTTTTCCTCATCTTTTTTAATCTCTTTATATAAAGTGAAAACTCTGAGAAATACTGTATTATAATCCAAATGAACAAATTCCATATCTTTGGTAACTGGGTTCTTATTTAACTTAGAGATATTAGGAGCAAGAAAATACTTTTGCTTTGATATTTTACCCAATTTTATTATTGCTCTAACAAGAGCAGGGGCTCTCTCACTATCAAATGCCAAACTTGCTTTATAAAATTCGTCTATAATAAGCAGGTCTATTGACGATAGTTTATCAACATAATTATTTGCTCTCTCCTGTGGAAAAATAAATATGTTTTTTGTTGAAAGTTGTATATCAGTATTCGTTATAATTTTGTATTCATCCGAAAACTTTCTTTGAAGACGTCGCCTAGTCTCGTCTGTTAGTGCAATTGTTGGTACAATAATTACTACATTTTCTGGTTTTTTAATTGCAATAAATGAGTCGATTATGAAACTCTTTCCAAACGAGGTTGGAGCGCTAACTGCAAAACTATCACCATTAAGAAGTTTTTTTAATATTCTTGATTGTTCATAATGCAATATTGCAGGTTCAGATTTGCCAATATTTACTTTAAATGCCTCATAGATGTATCTATCTTCCCATGAGGCATTCTCTATTTGAATATATGGGAATAATCCAGATCTTCGTATTAAATGATTAATAACATGGTTGTATTTGATGTCTTGCTTCTCATGCATATCTAGTACTTTAATTAATTCATTTCTAGCCTTAAGTTCTTCCCCGATCTCTTGTAGATCATTTATTTCCTGATAATAGTTAAATAATTCCATCTTAATCACCTCGGTAGAATTCAACGTTTTCGATGAATTTACTGACAATATTTTCTTTATCAGGGACAGGAAATAGTATGAAATGGAATTTAATTTTTTCATGTAAAAAGATATCTGATATATTCTCTAGTTGTTTAGAAAAGTATCTTTTTGCAATATCAACATGCAGTTCTTTTATATTTCTTCTATATTCTTCGGTTAAAACAGACTCGGTTTTTGTAATAGAACACTCATAAAGAAGAAGAATAGGGACATGGATTAACTCTTTAATTGTATCAATGGAATTTTGATAAGATAATACAGCTTTGACTTTCTCAGCAATATTATCACCTATTATATAGCTAATATCAGAAACGCCCGAAATGATACTACATTCTTTCTTGAGTTTATCAGTTCTTAATGAATTTTTTACTGATTCGACAATTCTTGAAAGTCTTGAATTATCTACTGAATTATAGAATTTTGCTTCTCCAAACCAAAGACTAAATTCTTCATTATCTTCAATAACAATATGAACACTATCTGAACCCTTTGCATAGTCCTGTGTATTTTGTTTATAAAATATCTTTGGTACAACAGGAAGAGCTTTATAATGATCCTTCATTAATGCATAAAGCAATATTTCAGCAAGTTCACTACCTTCACCTGTTGCATCATCCTTATCAGAAAGTCGAAGGTTTTTTGCAGCAGCCGTTAGCAGAGATTGATTTACTAACGCTTCTCTTTCTTTATAGTTGAGTGTTGTCTCAGCAATATTATCCCAGATGTAGTTTTGAAACTTTTTATATCGCCATTTTCCATCTTCAAAGTCATTAATTATACTTAATAAATGATCATTTTCTATAAGTCGTAATTCAAAATATGGTGCAATGTTTCTTACCTGATTATTTAGCAATACTTCAAAAAGCATGTCGTCTCCTCTTTTTGCGCCCGGAGGGTCCGGCTAACGCGCGCTTAACCTGCGGAGCGAAAGTGGCGCGGTTTTTGCCAAGAAAA
>NZ_JNUP01000008.1 GCF_000758165.1 Spirochaeta lutea
CTCAAATCAGATAAGGCTACCCGCTGAATTGAAGCATCTTAGTAAGCGGAGGAAAAAGAAAATAACCATGATTCCCTTAGTAACGGCGAGTGAAGCGGGAAGAGCCCAGCGTGAAAATCCCTTTCGGCGCGCCAGCGCGGGCAGGGAGTTGTAGGGTGAAGAGGGATGCTGCAGCGCGTGCCGAGTCTAAGTGCGTTTGGAATGCGCCGCCAGAGAGGGTGAGAGCCCCGTGAGTTGCTCGGGATGACATGCGCAGACGAATAGTGTCCCATTGGCGAGTCGCGTTGCTTGGGAGTGCAGCGCAAAGTTTGGGAGGTAGAGCCCTCCTAAGGCTAAATACTGGCAAGAGACCGATAGCGAACAAGTACCGTGAGGGAAAGATGAAAAGAACTCCGAAAGGAGAGTGAAATAGGACTTGAAATCGTGCAGAAGAAAGC
>NZ_JNUP01000009.1 GCF_000758165.1 Spirochaeta lutea
GTGCTTGATTATCAGGACGGGTTTCAATCCGCGCTCCCGCACGGGGAGCGATTCCTCAAAGCTCTTGATACTATCGACCGTGTGTTGTTTCAATCCGCGCTCCCGCACGGGGAGCGATAAAGACATTAAGCATTTATGTAGACGGAGAATTTGTTTCAATCCGCGCTCCCGCACGGGGAGCGATTTTCAGGGTTACTACGCAGGATGATAATTCACCAGTTTCAATCCGCGCTCCCGCACGGGGAGCGATTCTTCTGCATCAGTGATTCTATCATCGACCCCAGGTTTCAATCCGCGCTCCCGCACGGGGAGCGATGTATTCCTGGACCCGGGCTTGAGCTTCCCGGGGTGTTTCAATCCGCGCTCCCGCACGGGGAGCGATCTTGTGGCCTTCGATCTGTACATGCTCTCCGGTAGTTTCAATCCGCGCTCCCGCACGGGGAGCGATTTCGAACCGTGGTCAATTAATTGCGGTTAGCAATGTTTCAATCCGCGCTCCCGCACGGGGAGCGATTTTTCAGCAGCACCGGTCTTGCTCAGCTCTTCCATGTTTCAATCCGCGCTCCCGCACGGGGAGCGATTCAGATGAGCTTGCAAAAAAGTTTAACGCAACCGGGTTTCAATCCGCGCTCCCGCACGGGGAGCGATCCCGGTAGTATCCGCTTCGGCAAAGTATTTTAGCGTTTCAATCCGCGCTCCCGCACGGGGAGCGATTTATGCTGATTCTGCATAACGTTCTGCGATTATGCGTTTCAATCCGCGCTCCCGCACGGGGAGCGATGGTTTCCTCGGCCGGGGGCAACACCCCATAGGCTGTTTCAATCCGCGCTCCCGCACGGGGAGCGATGCGCCCTGAGTCAATAGTTTGCCTTGCAGACCTGGTTTCAATCCGCGCTCCCGCACGGGGAGCGATCTGGGCCTACTGCCGAGTACGCAGATTATGTAGAGTTTCAATCCGCGCTCCCGCACGGGGAGCGATCGTTAGCTCTGCTACTCCATCGGTTGTCCGCGGAGTTTCAATCCGCGCTCCCGCACGGGGAGCGATGCGGGATCAAATAGCATAAATTCAGCGAGGTCATTGTTTCAATCCGCGCTCCCGCACGGGGAGCGATTCTATCAACAGAGACAATAGACACGATTACGCTTGTTTCAATCCGCGCTCCCGCACGGGGAGCGATACATTCCAATAGCATCCTGAAAACATAACCGCAATGTTTCAATCCGCGCTCCCGCACGGGGAGCGATAAACTTTTCTGGCGGATCCTGCTTAAGCCAGTTCAGTTTCAATCCGCGCTCCCGCACGGGGAGCGATTTGACTATGTGTGTCAACAAAAATATTTTAAATCAGGTTTCAATCCGCGCTCCCGCACGGGGAGCGATATACTGTGCGACCACGATCAGAAAAACGGTTAGCACGTTTCAATCCGCGCTCCCGCACGGGGAGCGATGCTTTTCCCATCACTGCTTC
>NZ_JNUP01000010.1 GCF_000758165.1 Spirochaeta lutea
GCGGAACTATTTGTCAAAGAATGGCGCTGCTGGCTGGCTCTTTCGCTCATGGTCAACTTGTGCGCCGTGCTATTTCTTTAGGGAAAGGCCGCCCCCAAAAAACAACCGACTAAGAACTGGTACGGACCGGGGGAATCCGACTGTTTAATTAAAACAAAGCATTGTGACGGCCGGAAAGCGGTGTTGACACAATGTGATTTCTGCCCAGTGCTCTGAATGTCAAGGTGAAGAGATTCTCTTAAGCGCGGGTCAACGGCGGG
>NZ_JNUP01000011.1 GCF_000758165.1 Spirochaeta lutea
AAAAGAGGCAGTGCCGGCCGGCCTCGTCTGTCCTCCGGGGCACGAGTGCTGCGTTGGAGCATACATGCTGGGACCCGAAAGATGGTGAACTATGCCTGGGCAGGTTGAAGTCAGAGGAAACTCTGATGGAGGACCGTAGCGATACTGACGTGCAAATCGTTCGTCGGATCTGGGTATTGGGGCGAAAGACTAATCGAACCATCTAGTAGCTGGTTCCCTCCGAAATTTCCCTCAGGATAGCTGGAGCTCGTGATACGGAGTCTTATCGGGTAAAGCGAATGATTAGAGGTAACGGGGATGCAATGTTCTCGACCTATTCTCAAACTTTTAATAGGTAAGAAGCGGGCGTTGCTTGTGTGAACGCTTCTCGCTTTGGATCCAGAGCTCCAAGTGGGCCACTTCTGGTAAGCAGGACTGGCGATGCGGGATGAACCGATAGCGGCGGTTAAAGTGTCCAAGTGTTTGCTCATCAGATACCAAAAAGGGTGTTGGTTCATATAGACAGCACGGCGGTGGCCATGGAAGTCGGAACCCGCTAAGAAGTGTGTAACAACTTATCGCGCCGAATGAACTAGCCCCGAAAATGGATGACGCTCAAGCAAACCACTTAGACCGCGCCATGGGGGTGATTATTATTGTAAGAAGAATACT
>NZ_JNUP01000012.1 GCF_000758165.1 Spirochaeta lutea
GTGGCTGTGTGTACTCGTGTCTCGAAAGAGGTGTGAGTTGCGGCCGATACGAGTGTCGAAGCGTGCAGCGTGAGCGCACGTGGAACGGGCACCAGTGCAGATCTTGGTGGCAGTAGCAAATATTCAAGTGAGAACCTTGAAGCCTGAAGCATGGAGAAGGGTTCCCGGGGAACAGCACTTGGCCCGGGGTCAGGCGGTCCTAAGC
>NZ_JNUP01000013.1 GCF_000758165.1 Spirochaeta lutea
ATCAGCGGTAACGCTCTGGGCTCCTGAGGTAAACACTGAATCCAAGTCCGCTGTCGAGGCGCTGCTTACCGTGAAATTGGTTAAATGGTTCGCCACCGTCACAAGATCAGTTCCCACAACCCCGGCCACGTCAACCGTTCCGGTTCCCGCTGTCAGATCAAGGGCAAATGCGCCATCTATCGTTCCCGGAGTTGTAAAGCTAATGTCACTGTTAGCTGTGGTTACATCTACATCGGTGGTCAGGACCGTCGCTCCTTCAAAACTGATCGGCGAGGTTGCAGCGGTACTCTGGTAAGTCGACCCATTCAAATTGATCGTATCACCGGTGACGCTCTGGGCTCCTGCGGTATACACCGAAGCTAAATCTGCAGTCGAGGCAC
>NZ_JNUP01000014.1 GCF_000758165.1 Spirochaeta lutea
TCAGACGATAGCTGTTGCCATCAATGTTGAAGATGTGTGAGCGGTGGAATAAGATAACGTACAATATTTTGCGCAAATAGCTAATAAAGAAAGAGTCCTCAATCTGACGATTGATTAATAACCACAAAAACCAAGTCAGAAAGCGGACCCAATACCTGGTAAGGTTATCGTAAATAATGAGGAAGAAGTCAAAGCCCAGTTAGGGGATTTTGCACGAGAAACAGTAGAAGTGACTTCGAATGTAATGCTGGAGGCTGAAGCAGTGCAACAGGCTTTTCTGGTAAAGCAGTTGAGCTAGGCTACAGCGTGAATTACTATACTGTTAAAGAGTTGCTTTCCCAGTTGAAGCGACGAAGCGATACCCCCATTTCCCGACAACGCCGCCAAGAATACAGCAAAAAAGCACTGGTAGTTCTGGATGAGTTTGGGTACCAGGCAATGGATCGTCAGGAAACTCTCCTGTTCTTCCAATTTGTAAACCTGCACTACCAGAAGGGATCCGTCATTATAACCAGCAACCGGTCAGTCAAAGACTGGGCAACTATCTTTGCCAACGACCATATGACGACTACTACAATTTTAGACTGGGTATTTCACCGCTCACACATCTTCAACATTGATGGCCACAGATATCGTCTAAAGGATTCTCAACTAATGCAAACAGGAGGGGTGGAAAGAACAACAAAACGGAAGAATTCGTAAAACTAAACGCCGATCCTTTCGCAATTTTAGGCGCTATTTGACATCACCCACTCCGTGGGTTCGCCCACCGCGGTTTGTCCTTCAGACAAACCCCTAGGGCTGCGGGTTTCTATCTTTTGTTTAGTTGGTAACCCTTCCCAGTCTTTTTTTGTCCTGAGGGGTTCAGGACAAAAAAACCTGGCGACACTCCGCTCCGACGCGTTCGCGTCATCGCTCCCAACCGGGCGC
>NZ_JNUP01000015.1 GCF_000758165.1 Spirochaeta lutea
CGGAACCAGTGTGGCCGGGGTTGGTACGCTTACGTTACGAGATGCGGGGACGATGACCTTCACCGGGACGGTGGGCGCAGGAACGGTGGCCGTAACAGACGCGGTGACCCTGGTTGATTTCCAGGATGCAGTAACCGCCACGACCTTGACGGTTCCGGGCACAGGGACCGCCTACGATGTCCAGATGACCGGGGCGAGCGGAACCATTACCGACCCGGTGACCTTTGCGAATACTGGAGACCTGACCCTGGGACAAGCCGGGGGAACATTGACCTTTACGGGGGGGG
>NZ_JNUP01000016.1 GCF_000758165.1 Spirochaeta lutea
AGGACTATCGGAAACGCATTGCAAAATTACATTACCCGGCTCTTTATAACGCCCGCATGACCAGTTTTTCGGCGAAGCCGAAAAATCTGTGTCCATGCGATTGTTATGCATTCTGCTTTGATATATAACTTATCGAAAATCGATCCAAATTTTGTGTTATAACTACCTCTGGTAAATCAATAACATCACCAAGTGGATTACAACAATTTTGATTTTTAATTAACCAAAGTGGTTGAACAAAATTATCATTATATATGCTTAGGCTTGGTGCGTATAAAAATGCGCTTATATTTCCGAGATTATTTTCATTTATAAGCAATTTTGTAACTGGATTTCCATTATTCTTGAACACTTGATTACTTTTTTCAAAAGCAACTTTTTTAGACGTTCCATTTACACAAATATACTCATTACCAATCGGAGATAAACTTCGTATCAAATAGCCTACCGGACCTAGTACTGGATCAGGTATGGCTGTAATAGGGATTTTTGCTGATGTAATTGCAATTATATTTATGTCTGTTTCTAAAATGACTTTTTCAGATATATATTTTTCAATTTTTTCTTTTTTATCATAGATTGCTTTAAGATATCGAACCTGGATTTCGGAAGGCGAAATATCACCAGAAAAAAAGTCTTCATCAATACCTGAGATTTGACCGTTATTTTTTATTGAATTTTTGTTGTTTATTTCACCAGAAGAGACTGTTACAGCTTCAATGTTTATTTTTCTTGAGTTTGTATTGATAATGAAATCTGGACCTACTTTTCTAGTTTTTTCCGCAAATTCCAGGTCTTTATCTTTCAGCGCCTTAAAAAGACACATTTCCCATATATGATCGATAAAATTTTCGCTTAATTGTTTATCAAAATTCTGATCTGCAAATAGTTCGTAATCTTTCCAAATATCTTCAATATATTTCCTTATATTCCCATTTTGGTCTCTGATTTGACTATAAAGTTCATCATGCGATTTTTCTTGGGAAAATAGCTTTATTTGCTTCATATGCAATTAATTAAATATTTCGTAAATTTCATAGACCGTCTTTGTTATTTGCTTGAGCTTCCTGCATTTTCTTGATGATATCATATTGAGTTGGGGAAATATATGCCAAGATTAAATTCCATTTTTGATTGAAACTCAGTACTAAGTATATTGCACCTCCCTCTTTGAATTCCCATACGCTTTTAAGTGGTGCAGAATTTTGTAAGTTTTGTATGGATAACATTGAAGGGCGTTCATTTAATTTATCGATAGAATTTGATTCAATAGGAGTGCCATAGAGAGAAGTTAATTTCTGGATAAGATCAACGTAAGCATTTACATGTTCCTGTGGATTTAGTAATCCAAAAGTAAACTCTTCTTGATTTAATGAGAAGGAGTAAGTACCTGCGATTATCCCAGCTTTACCTATTTCAATTTCCATAATTGCGTCATATCCTGCAACGTTTATTGATTCATATGAAAGTGTAACCTCTCCAAACATTTGTTTTTGGTCTGAAGTAGTTCTTTTAGAGGGGGAACCTTCTTTCTCAATTATTTGACTCTCTGAAGAATTCCAAAGTAATCCACGAAAGGTAAAATCTTGAGCAATAGCGGAATCTATTACAATTAAGTTGAGAAAAATTATTATAATATTTCTTAACATATTTATTTCCTCCAATGCTGATTCAGAACAACAATAGTTTTTTAAATATATCAAATTTGCAAATCACCTTGCTGGATATGCATAACGACCATTTGAGCTGTGAGCCGTAATTGGCGCACTTTGTGCCGAGCGAAGCGAAATGCACAAAGTGTGACAATAGGCGAATCAGCTCGAAATGATTGTTATGTGGATTTCATTATTCTTCGTTTAATTGAATTTGCATAGCGCTCACAACTCCGTCCTGGATGTCCAATAATAATGTATATGAATTCCCGGAATGATCGCTAATTATAAAATCCATCACACTAACCTCGTCCTGCATATCCAAATGATTTTGAAGAATGTAAATCGAAGTTAATCTCGAGATTACATCATTGTGGAATTGCGTTCTGAATGGTATGCCCAAATTTGATAATACTTCACTCACTGAAGAGCCAATTAATTGGTTATCGAAAATTTGTATCTCCGTCGAAGTAATTGTAATTGCTTGTAAAGTGGCGCTATAGCGATATCTAATTACTTTGAATATTCCGAAATCAAAAATCAATTCATCATATTCTGGTTTATTCGGATCTGAATAAGCAATAGTTTCTTTTGTTGGATCAATTTTAATGAAATTGGACAATTGTATTTCAGTAATCTTTAATGGAAATTGTTTCGAATTATATTCTATGAAATTGTCTCGAACAATAATTGGGTACTGCTCTATTGCAGTTTGACTGATTGCATCTGTAATTTCTGTAAGAGTACCAATTGAAAAATCTCCATGATTGAGTCCCAATACGATTATTTCTGGATTGATAATCACGCCGTTATATTTAAGTTGATATTTTATCCCTCTATGTCGAACAACTCTATGGTTGCTTGATAAACCGATTTCTTGTCCTTTTGAAATGAAATCCTGATAATCAACATTGATTTCTGTTAAATCAGTTAAAACACTCTCAAAGCCATTTGTATGATTAATAGTAACTTCGAAAAAATCTGTATTTTGAATATTATATTCTGCAATTCTAGTAATAATTCCTCTACCCGGAGAGATGACGTGAAGTGGATTGCTTAATGAGGTATTTAAAATGACTAATGAGGAAGAATAATATGCTTGGCTTGTTTCAAGAGATCCAAAGATTTGCTGTGCTTGGTTCCCAATCGTAAATTCGATTCTTGCATCGTTGATATTTTGAATTGGGAAAGTATCTGGTAAAGTAGAATCAGCGAAAATTGGTGAATTTATTATTAATATTATTGAAGCTAAGCACAAAATACTATTTAGGTTCATTTTTCTTCCGTTTTAAAAAAATTCCACATAACGCGCGCTTAACCTGCGGAGCGAAAGTGGCGCGGTTTTTGCCAAGAA
>NZ_JNUP01000017.1 GCF_000758165.1 Spirochaeta lutea
AGAGACTGAGGAAATTCGATGCTACCCATGCTCTTGTGATGAGGGCGGGAGGTGTGGTGGTGTGCTGGACGACGTTTGATGGGAAGCTCATGCTGTTGCTCTCGTGGCAAGAGAAGAGTGCCAGCGAATGATCTAGAGCTACACGCAGCCATGCAATCACCTTGTGGGTACGGGATGCTGCCTTGGTGCCTTTTTGAAAGAAGAGGCATTCACGTTGAGAGGATTCCCTTTGACCCGTCTTGTAACACGGACCAAGGAGTCTAACATGTATGCGAGTCTTGTGGTGGAAAACCATGATTAGGGGAAGGCGTAATGAAAGTGACAG
>NZ_JNUP01000019.1 GCF_000758165.1 Spirochaeta lutea
GACCCTGGTCACCAGCCAATGAAACGAGTAATCGCACTGAAATATGTTTAACATCCGCTTAACGCGCGTTGCGAAGCAACGTCGCGTTGAAGCGCATGTTATGCTTTGTTCATAATAAGGTTTGCTCATTATCAACTTGAAAAGTATCTGTGTTTTCTTCAGGTATCCATTCTCCCGTTTCTGAATTTAGGTATATAGATTTTGGTATTGCTATCTTTCCTTGCATAAGCTCCAATCCTCTATCGCTGAGTTCTACTTGTCGGCCCCTTTTGTTGATTAAGTTCCACGCTGGTGCATACCCCAATTTCGAATATGTTGTATGTTCTGATGATCCAAGAGCTTGCAAATCAGATGTTGTTAAAATCCTTGGAGAACCATCATTAAAAAGTATATTCAAAACTTTTTGTTGAGCGGTTGATAATTTTTCCTTGCGTTTTTGATAATGCTTGTTTTTAGCAATTGGGACTTCTGGAAATCCTGCGCCGAGAAAAAGCTGGCATTTTTGACCAGATGTACGCTCTAGTTCCTTTCTCGATCCAGAGAATACGTCGGTTAGGTTTAAATACTGTTTTCTTTTTCCTGTATCGCTATTGTTTCCTTGATTGATTACTTTGAAGATTCCCTCGCTAAAGGGTCCTCCACCAAAAAAATCAAGTGAGGTTTCCCAATTCATTGCTGAACAAAATAAGGCATAGGTTGATCCAAAAGATCTGTCAAATGATTTTCGTGTATCAGAATAGGATTGCAAGAATGTTTCGCCTGCCGTACCGCTAAAACAGCAATCTAATACAAAGATGGGGTCTATCTTGGAGATGGCAAGAGTATCAATCAACTCGGAGATCCTGACGGTCGATATCGGCACGACTGAATCTGAAATATGGTTTATTCGTGTGTCGACCAAACAAAGTCCTAGATCATTGTTGGAAAGAATGGTGGCATGTCCTGAAAAATAAAAAATTAAAATATCATTAATGGAAGTTCTGCCCAAAGAAAAATCACAGATAATTTCCCTGAGGGTACTGGAGTCTATGTTGATTTTGATTTGACAGTTTTTATCTAGGATAATTGCAGTGTCTTTTTCATCAACTAAAATCTTCTTCAGACGCTGAACATCATTAACTGTGCCATCTAATTTTGTCATTTCGTGATATTGAGAGATACCAATAAATATTGAATAAATTCTATCAATCAAACTTCACCTTCACTCTCAATAAGCATAACGCGCG
>NZ_JNUP01000020.1 GCF_000758165.1 Spirochaeta lutea
ATCAACGCATCATAGTGTTTCAGAACATCAAACCAGCATAGTACCCCGTACTGCGAGGTCCCCTGATAGGTTCTATAACCACAGGAACTCCTAAATTGAGTAATAACCAGCCTAAGCCACTGGTAGCCCACAGTGCGGAATGGCTTTTTACTCTTGCAAAGGCACCTTTTATCGAGTCCGGAACATCCCCGGTGTGTAAGCCCACAAGCATTAGTTTCATTTCCACTGGAGGAGATGGCGCACCCTGGTGCTTGCCTTCTAAGAAAATAGTCTTATATTGTGCATTGTTTAAATCGCAATGGCGATCCTACTGTGCGAAGTGAAATAACCCGTGCCCCTCACC
>NZ_JNUP01000021.1 GCF_000758165.1 Spirochaeta lutea
AAAAGCACCTCGCTTTTGTGGGTGTCCAGTGCGCTCGCGAGGATCCATGAAAACCCAATGGAGCGAGTGTCGCATGTCGCTTTTGAAAAAGGGAAGGCGTGCGGCGACTATCTCTTTACACCAAGCCGTACCAATAACCGCATCAGGTCTCCAAGGTGAAGAGCCTCTAGGCAAGTAGAGTAATGTAGATAAGGGAAGTCGGCAAAATGGATCCGTAACTT